>JBAUOX010000758.1:0-2635 GCA_049579985.1 Isosphaeraceae bacterium
GTCAGCCAGGCGCGGCCGGGCTTCGAGTCGGATCTCTGGGTCCTGCGCGCCTGGAAGCGGGATGGCAGCGAGACGATCGACGTCAGCTCCTACCTTGACCGGCCGGTGCAGTCGTACGCCTGGAGAAGCGCAAACTCCCTGGCCGCCGTCATCGACAGTGAGGGGACCGAGCCCATCGTCACCTTCCGGCTCCTCGAGCCCTCGGAAAATCGCGATCGGGTGACCGGGCGGCCGGTCTCCGGCGGGGCCAGCAACTCGATCTCGATCGGTCCCGAAGCAAAGACCCTGGCCTTCGTCCACCACACTGCCGACAAGCCCGGCGAGATCCATCTCTGGGAAGAGGGGAAGCCCAAACCCAGGGCCCTGACATCCCACAACGCCACCCTCGTCTCCCAGCTCGACCTGCCCGCGGTCGAGGGCTTCACGTTCACTGGCGCCGACCACGAGCAGGTCCACGGCTGGCTGCTCCGGCCTCCCGGTTTCGACCCCAAGAAGACCTACCCAGTCGCCTTCCTGATCCACGGCGGACCGCAGGGTGCCTGGCACGACGAGTGGCACGGCCGGTGGAACTATCAGATGTTCGCCGCGCCCGGATACGCGGTCGTCGCGATCAACCCCCGCGGCTCGACCGGGTACGGCCAGAAGTTCACCGACCAGATCAGCCAGGACTGGACCGGCAAGGTTTACGAGGACCTCATGAAGGGTCTCGACTTCGCGCTTGAGAAGTACCCGTTCCTCGACAAGACCAAGCTCGCGGCGGCTGGCGGCTCGTACGGCGGCTTCATGGTCAACTGGATCTGCGGGCATACCGACCGGTTCAAGGCCCTGATCAGCCACGCGGGCGTCTTCGACCTGGTCAGCATGTACGGCACGACCGAGGAGCTCTGGTTCCCCGAGTGGGAGTACGGCGGCTTCCCCTGGGACCGGGCCGAGCACTACCGCGACCGCTCTCCGAGCGCCTATGCCCGCGGTTTCCGAACGCCAACCCTGGTGATCCATGGCGCACTCGACTTCCGCGTTCCCGATGCCCAAGGGCTGGGCATGTTCACCTGCCTCCAGCGCCTGGGCGTGCCCAGCCGCTATGTCTGGTTCCCCGATGAGGGCCACTGGATCGCCAAGCCCCAGAACCGCATCGTCTGGTGGCGCGAGGTGCAGGCGTGGCTGGCGAAATACCTGAAGTAGGGTGGGTGCAACCCTCCGCTCGAGTGTCAATATAAGCAATTGCATTGGTGGATTGCACCCACCCTGCAAACGGCTGCCGAAAGCCTCACCGTGATCGAACTTCACGATGTGACACAGCATTATGAAGAAAAACCGGGATCAGCGCTGGGCCGTCCTTCGCCGGGGATGCCCGCGGTGCGGCCATGCGCTTTTTCAATCGCCGCTGGCCATGTATGAAGTCTGCCCGGGATGCGGGCTCGATTTCGATCGCGGCCAGCCAGGCTACTTCACCGGGGCAATGTACGTCAGCTACGCACTTGCCATCCCGCTCATCGCACTGCTAACATTGATTGAGCATCTGATGATTCCGAGCTGGTCGCTGCTTCGGCTGGTGCTGCTGGCCTGGGTGATCAGCGTCCCCTTGATTCCCTGGATCTGGCAGTATTCCCGGACGATCTGGATCCATTTCGACCAGTGGATCGATCCCACGGGGCAGGACAAGCAGGACGAGCCCACGAGTTGAGGAACCGAACGCATGACACGCACTGACGGAGCCGCTCAGAGGCGGCGAGGGCTCCGTGGCTGGCGGTGCCTAACACCGTGATCATGCTGGCGAACTGAGCGTTGTGAACGTGAATGCGGTTCTCAATTCGTTCCCCGCGCCACCCGCGCTTGCAATGCGTCCCCGCCGGTCGTGCTCGAGCGATTCAGGTTCTTGAGGATGAACCGGTCCATGCGGGCGAGCGTCACGTCGGTCGCCCCCTGCTCGCGCCAGAGGATACGGCCCTGGCGATCGACCAGCACGAGCGTGGGATAGAACTGGATCTGGAAGGCGTCCTGGACGGGACAGGTTCCGTCCATGCTCGAGATCAGCACGGGGTAGTTGATCTTCAGTTCCTTGAGCGACTTGGCGACGTTGGCCGCACGGTCCTTGGCCGGGGTTCGCTCGCAGGCGATCCCGACGACCTGCACCTTCCTTCCGCCCAAGGTCTGCTGGATCTCGATCAGGTGGTGGATCGACTTGCGGCAGGGAGCACACCAGGTTCCCCAGAAGTCGAGCAGAACCAGGTCGGCATCGAAATCGTGGAACGAGACCATCTGGCCCTGGACGTCGGGAAGCCGGAAGTCCACGAGCCGCCGTTCCTCGGGATTGAACTCGCAAGTGACTTTCCTGCCAGTCGCCAGTACGGCCGCCCCAGACGCGCTGGAGGCCGTGGTCTTCGCGGCCGCTTTCAGTCCCTCATCCGCACCACCCCGCGTGCCCTTGACCGCGCGGTCGCGCGAAACCTTCTGAAGCGACTCGTCCAGGGGGATCGGCTCTTTCTTGAACGCGAGCTCGCCCCAGGTTGGTCGCGTCCGCTCGGTCGGTGCGGCGGCTCGTCCCGGCCTTGGCGGCAGGCTGGCACTCGGGTCCTGGAGATCCCGCGCGGCCTGCCGGGGCGAGCTGGCCGGCTGGCGCGACAAGGCATCCGGA
>JBAUOX010000759.1:0-6353 GCA_049579985.1 Isosphaeraceae bacterium
TCCGGCTTGCTCAGCGTCGGGATGGTGAAGTCGGACGAGAAGACCAGGGTTGTTGTTCCTCCCTTGGCTGGGCGAATGGTCCCGGAGAGCATCCGCATGGCGAGCGGATCGCCCTGGCGGCTGTTCAGGATGTAGACCTCGCTGGCCGACCAGTCATAGTCGATGATCCGGATCGTGATCGGGTCGTCCAGCTTCCAGGTGATCGGACGGGGGAAGGTGTAATCCCAGATCGGCCGGTGGGTGTCGCGAATGACCGGGGAGGGACCATGGATCACGCCGGCCACCTCGATCACGACGCCCAGGTCGGGCCCTCCTCCGGCGAGGTACTTGCCAACCGACGGCTCGACCTCGCCCCGGCGGAGCGTGACCCGATACTCGCCTGGAACGGAAACCTTGTCCCACCACTGGAGGTAATTCCTGGCGTCGGCGACGAAATGCCCGTCGGGATGGTCCCGAAGGTAGTCGCGGAGCCGGCGTGCGACCTCGGACACGTCGTCGGGGTGAGCGAGACTGTGATCGTAAGCCTGACGATACGCGTAGCTGTCCCACTCACGGAAGATCCGGTCTCGGGCCTCGATGGCCTCACTGATGAACTGCCCTCCTGCCTGGTGGCTCTTCAGGTAGTCCTGGAACCGCTCGATCCGGGTTGCGAAATTGGTGGGATAGCGCCTGGAGTAATCTCGGGCCCGCTCGATATCGCGGTCGTCGAGCTTGTGTAGATAATCGTCGAGACGCGCCTGGACCTCGGACCGATGTGGGCTGTCGGGATGCTCCGCGAGGAACTGGCGGGCCTTGTCGATCAGGTCGGCAAACGACGCGTTGGGCAGCGCTTCGCAGCGAATCAGATCGTCAACGAGCTTTCGCTCGACGGCGGTCCGGCGCGCCGTCAGCTCGTTTTTCAAGGGACGCGCCAGCGCCAGGACCTCGGTGCGGCGCGGGGTGTCCGGGAACTCGCGCAGGAACGCGTCGAGTTGGGCCAGCGGTTTTTCAGGCTCGTCGCTGGCCGAGAGCGAAAGCGCCTCGGCGTAGACTTCCTTCCAGCGCTCGTCGTGCCGCACGAGCTCGCCGGCCTGTTCGACCTTGCGAATGGCCGGTGCGAGCTGAGGCGCCTGCTCCTTGATCCCTTCGAGGCGGGCGGCAAGGTCGGGAACCGAGACACCGCTGGCGAGCTGCACGCCGGCCGCCTTCACGGCCCATTCGTTCCTCTTGAGTCGTGCCTGTCGTGCCAGCGAGGGCCAGAAGAGCGGCAGCGAAGGGTGTTCGGCCAGCAAGCCGGACCAGTGGCGCGCCACCAGTGGCGCGGCGTTTTCGGGTTCACGCTCGAAGGCCGTCGCGCGGTGGAACCCCCAGAAGTCGTACGCGGCCAGCAGAGCGAGCAGAAGTGAAGCGACCAGGACAAGCTTGCCGGCACGCCGCCATTTACGCCTTCGTCCCAGTGACTTGAGCCGCGTCCGGAACTCGTGAGACCGATTCGAGCGGGGATACCGGCGCTCATAGGCGGTCACGCATCGTTGGAGCCGGGGAAAGTCGGTGGGCGCCAGCTCCCAGAGCCATTCCATCTGCGTGCGGTCGCGTGCCTCGAGCTGCTCGGCCAGCCATCCCATGGGGCCCTCGAGTCCCATCGGGTGCAGTGTTGCCGGCGGTCGGTTACCCGTCGATCCGGGCCCGAATGAGCTGACGGCGAAGATCGCACCATCGGGCGCGTGCTGCCGCAAGGCGTGCCGGGTCATGCCGTATTTCTGGTCGACCAGCCGCTCGACGAACGGACCCGCGAGGCTCGGCCGAGGCTCGAGCTCCGAGCCTTGATCGGCTTCGGTCGAGTCGTCGTCCGCGTCGCCTGATCGCTTCCCCAGTCCGGCTAGGACGAGGTCGAACTTGGTCAAGAGCAGGGCCACCGGCCGATCGGTGCTGAGGTCCTCGGATCGCTCGATGTAGCGCTCCAGCAGGCCCTCCACCTCCTGTTGCCGGCGGCGTCTCTCGGCCGGATCGGTGGAACCCTCGGGATCGAGACAGAAGAAGACGGCGTCACAGCCCGCGAAGAACTCCTGGATCGGCTCGGTGGACCCGAGCGTGACGTGCTCTCCCTGGTAATCCTTGACGATCAGCTCGAACCGCGCGGGCCCGTGGTACAGCCGCAGATTGAGCTCCGTCTCTGCCAGCGTGCCTGACATCGGCTGGCCCGACTCGACCTGGGCGATCCTCTCGGCCAGATACTCCGCGCACTGAGCATCCGCCGCGGCCAGCCGGACTCCCGGAACCTGTCCGCCGGCGGCCTGGCGGTAGAACATCGCCAGCAGCGTGGTCTTACCCACGTTGCGATGACCAAACAGCGCAATTCGCTTCGGCCCGGTCAAGCGGGCTTCCAGGGCGTCGAGTCGGGTTTTGCCTGGGCTTGGCATTCCTTGACCTTGGACTCGCACGAGTCGTTTTGCATAAAACGTCGGAAAACCGTGACTGTCAGCTCGTGGCGTCTTCAAATGGAGCACAAGACATCTTTAATTCGGCAGCGACCCATACCAGCCAAGAAAATTCCTCGCCTCCGCGAAGTATTTCTCGATTCCGGCTGCCTCGAGCGCCTTCCGAACTACCTGTGTTCCAAAATCTCTGTGGTTTCCACTGAGAAAGGCTTTGACTTCTGAAGGATGTACAGACGCGTTCTCAATAATATTACATACGATAAAATTGTCTGGTAAAACGAGTCTCTCGCGTTTGCTCTTGATGAGAGGCTCAGCGAAGCTCTTCTTCAATGAATCCCGACCGAGAGGAAACATCTCTGCAAGGGAGGCAAGCCGATCGGTCGCCTGCTGAAAATCGTCAAGGATCCTGTTGATATATTCGTCGTTCGTGATCATCGATTGAATCAGTTCGTCGAGTAGTTGTCGGGCAACCGGTGAGGTAGTGCTTCGCTCGAGCTGGTTGACCTCACGCTCAAGACGGCGCTGAAAAGTCACACTTTCCTCAACTCGGTTTCTGATGGTGGCAAATGCTTCCATGAAGCAAACTTGAGGAATCGCTAGCTTGAGCGATCGATCCTGGGCAGCTTTCTCCAGCAAAGCAAAAGCATCCGGATCTTGGTTCAGGGCCAGGCTCATCAGGAAGTTCGTCTCAAGGTATAGGATTACCACGAATTGGCACCCCGTGATGGATCGTGGAATCCTTCAATTGTGATAGCAATCCGATTTCCGCCAGAGCATCCGCTCCCGGAACATTAGAGGACTTTGTCTTCCACTGGTAGTTCAGGTCGCGCAACCAAGCCGTCACGAGGGTTACCAAGAAGCTTCGTCGTATGCCTCTGGCCAGAAAGTCCTCGTAGTACTTGGAGTAGTAGCCAAGAATCAGGCCTGCTTCGGCCGAGAAAACCGGGCCAGTCAGTTGGTTTCCGTCCCAGACGAAAACCTCGATCCGCTCTGGATCAACGATCATTGCGTACAGGATCGGCAAGTCCGCTTCCCTCGGAAACAAGGTCTGAAAGTAGCGCATGTAGTTGGTGACCTGCTTAATCGTTCGAGAATCCGCTTTTCTCGCTTTCACTTCGACGAGAAGAATCGGCAAGCCTTCGTGGTTCTCGACAATCATGTCGGCAACCAACGGCTTGGTTGCATTGCGTTTGCCGACTGCCATCGCCAGTCCTCCTTACTGTTCATTCCATTCAATCCGGATTTCCCGTACGGCATAAAGCCTATCGCCGAACCGAAGATTGTCCTGGAACTCCTCTTCCATTTTCATCATAGTGGGGTTTTTTGCCTGCCTATTCGGCCCGGTCAGGCGGGCTTCCAGGGCATCGAGTCGGGTTTTCCGGGAGTCTGGCATCCTGACGCCTCACAAAACATCAAACTCGGGGCTCGACTCGAATCATCATCCGTAAACTCACGCTTCCCCCAAGGATCGTCAGGATCGCGGTTGAGAAACAAACCACATCCGAAACTGCTTTCCTTCCCGGAACGATTTGGTCACACCGACGATGTCAAGTTCGTTTTGAACTTTCGGGTCGCGGAAAGCCTTATCTCCGGTCAAGAAAGCCTTATCCTCGGCAGGATGTTCCCGCGCATGGGCCAGGATGCAATGGAGGATCAAGTTGTCGGTTGGTTCCTTGATAAGTATTGTTTTCCGTTGCTCTTCGAGGATCTCCCCGGTCAACCCGATCAGTTCGGCGTCACGACTCAGACGGCCAACGGTACTGAACAACCTCGTGTCAATGTCTTCGAGTAACTTATCGCTCGCAATTCTCGCTTGCTCGAGCAGAGACAACAGTTCTCTCGCATGCGCGGATGTGCTATCGCGACTCATTTCACCGATTTGCTGATCGAGCTGATTCCTGAATTGATTTCTGCTTCGGTGCATCCCGTTCAGAACAGAGAAAGCTTCCATGAAGCATACCTGGGGCAACACGAGTCGATCCGGTGATCCAATATCAGCAAGGATGTCACTCGCATCAGGATCGCGTCCCGTAGCGATGCTCAGGAGAAAATTCGTTTCAACGTAGAGGACTAACGGTGATTGTGACATCTCTTCTTGTCATGCCCCCTTCCAAAAGCTCGAGAAGGCCGGTTCCAGAAAGCTCCTCGGCTCCGGGAGGGGTTTGCGACTTCCAATGGTAGGCCAGATCACGTAACCAGGCTTCGACTAGAGTTGCAAAGTAGTCGCGAAATATCCCTATGCTTCCGTAATTCGAATTCTTTCCGGCAAAGTCGGGATCATAGAATTGCAGAACATCCAGGGTTTTCAGGGTCACCAAAGGATTCTGAGGATTGGCGAGGGCGGACTTCATGACCACAATTTGCTCGAGGTCAACGAACATCGCAAATTCAAGGG
This sequence comes from Isosphaeraceae bacterium, assembly GCA_049579985.1. GTDB lineage: Bacteria > Planctomycetota > Planctomycetia > Isosphaerales > Isosphaeraceae > Aquisphaera. The sequence continues at coordinate 4,813 of JBAUOX010000759.1, forward strand.
TCGGAGCCGCTTTGACGAAACGATTGAGGAGTGCCAGGATGTCTGCTTGAGACGCGTCAGTGACCTTGACTTCAACGATAAGGATCGGGTTGCCATCACGGTCTTCCGCAATAATATCCTCTTCCGCAATCATGGGGCTGCTCCTTGTCCTGAGGCTCACGTGGACTTTGGTATCGTCAAACGTTTACGCAGACCATTCACTATACCCGCGACCCAACTCAAGGGCCGCAACAGCAGCCGGACCGGAATTCCCACGATGACGAACAGCGAACCAAGTGCGACCAGGCTTGCCAGAGCCATGCCAAAATAGCGAAAGACGGGTCGGTCCAGACCGTGGGCAGCGAGGGCCTGGCCGAGCGACGATTCGAGTCCTTGCGCCGCCCCGTTGCCGGCGGCTGAAGCCAGCGTGATCCCGGCCTTGGCGAACTCGCGGGCGGCGAATTCCGTTGCCTGACCGGCGTAATCGACAAACTTGTCGGGATTGACCAGAAACGCGGCCAGGACTCCGGCCGCTGCAAGCTTTTTCTTGTGCGGCAGGACCTGATGGGTGAAAAACGACCAGCCGCCCTTGCCGGTCTTGCGCAGGACGTTCAGGCTTTCGGGACCTTCCTTGACCATGACCTCGGCCACGTCGTCGCCGAAGACACGCACGGCCGTGAGTCCCTCGGGACCGAGCTGGCGAACCATCGTCTCGGCCTGCTCGGGATAACGCTGGGCCAGGCGACGGGCGGCCTCGCCCATCTCCACAACCAACCGCTTCTCGGCCGGTTCGAGGGCCGCGAACGATCGCAGGGCCGGGGGATCGTGTTCCAGGAGGCGGGAGATCCGGCCTTGCAGCAAGGCTTCCGTGGGATGGTCGATTCTCCGGCCAGCCCGCGCCAGCTCGTCGGACCGCTTGATGAGCTGCTCCAGGCCTTCCTCGGCATCATGCGAGGTGAACAGCCTCCCCGCGGTGCGGAGCTCGACCTTGGCCCCCTCGCCGCCCCTGACCAGCGACTTGCTGCTGGCCCGGGTTTCCGCAATGACCTCCCGGACGACATCATCGAGCCAGGAGAGCTTTCCCGCCTGGGCCGGCCCGGCCAAGCCGAGAACAACCAAGGCGACCAGTGTACTTCCAGCCGCCAGGCTCGCCATCGACCGTGGCAACCTGCCGGGGACACGGTTTGATCGAAGATCGTTCGTCATGACTTCCAATCCTTGAGGGCGATTCGCCGAACCGCGACATTCCGAACCTTGGTACGCTTGTGTCTTGCCGATCGTTCGCCTCCAGGCGGGCAGATCGCTGCCAGCACGCAACCGGGCGTCACAACCGTTGCGGCCGGCGTGAGGCCATGTGCTCTTCCATTTTCTGATCCGCAATCGATTCCGTAAGTGGACTTTGCGTCAGGCTTTGGAACTTGCACCCATTCGGAATGCAGACGTTTTGCAGAGAGAATAGGGGATCCGAGCGAACCTGTGGGAAGCCGCAGAACCACCCCGCTTTGATTCTACCATGCGGGGAAGGGCAATTCTTCTGCCCGATCAAGGTACAATTGCCGGCA
>JBAUOX010000760.1:0-2104 GCA_049579985.1 Isosphaeraceae bacterium
GGTGGTATCGGAGCATGTCGCGGGAGAGGGCTGCCCGCATGCGGAACTCGTCGAGGAACACCAGGAGGATGTGCTCCAAGCCCTCGGGCGTGACGCCGAGCCGTTTCGTCAAGTCCCCACCCTTGGAGCGCACGTATTCGTCGAGGCGATCGTACCGGATCCCCGCGAGGCCGAGGTTCAAGAGCGTGGCACGATACCCCGCAGTGACGGCGATCTCGTCGAGGAGCGGTGCTTCCTCCCAGGCTTGAATCCGTTCCAGGGCCTCGTCCGGAATCCAATCCGTATGCTCCGGGACGTGAGGATTGTCGCGATGAGTGACGGCCTCGTCGCGGAGCAGTTCCACGGCTCTCTGGAGCGTCAGGGCCGGCTCTGTTTCAAGGATCTTCATGATCCGGCGTCTCATCCGATCGTAGCGGCTGGCGAACTGGATGAAACGGGCCTGGTGAGCCGCATCCTGACGGCTATCACTGAAGACCAGCAACCGTTCCTTTCCGTCGTGATTCGGCCGCGACTGGTTGAGCTCGGCAAGGATCTCGACGAGCCCCTCGCCAAGCACCTTGACCGCGGCCGACGTCCCGAGGCTGACCGGGGTGATGATGTTGTGGCTTCCACCCGGCTTCCCGCAGCAGACGCAGCGTGTTCGGGCCGGGACAAGGGTCACCTTGAGCGAATAGCAACTCGAGTCGCGGCTGAATTTCAGGCTCCATGGGTCGAGTGAGCCATCCAGGACGGGGCGTCGGCGGACTTGCTCCGGCGCACGGTTCGGTCTACGTGCCCGGGGTCTCTCGGGTGCTTCCGCTTCATCCTGGTCATCATCGTCCTCAGTCACGGCCGGGCTCTCGAACCGATCGGGCTGGTAAACCATCCATTCAGGACCGTCGGTCTCGATCGCACTCGGTCGAAGTGTCTCCTTCCCATCGTCGAGCTCACCGACGACGCGCAGGTAGTCGGCTCCGCAATTCCGGCACAGATAAAGCGGGGCGGTGCGGAAATGGCATTCCTGACAATACTCTTCGCCCATGGGATAGACTTTCCCGCACGAGGGGTTCGTGCATCGGTGGAACTTCCATCCCCCGCGGACGAAGCGGTGCGTGCGGAGTCGAAGCGTCCCGGCGGCGTCATCGGGCAGGGCGGCACCGAGCACGAGGGCCGATTCGACTTCTTCGAGCAGGCGGTCATCGAGAGCATCGCGGCGTTCGGCCACCTCGGTCCGCACTTGTTGGATGATCTGGCTCAGAGACATCGGACGCTTGATGAGCCAGCGGTTCATGTCCCAGAGCAGTCGGTATCGGTGGACGGCATCGGCGAGCGGTGTGCTCGTGGAAAGGCTGGCCAATCGACAGAGCGATGATCGGACGACCTCGGGTTGGGAGACATCGAGCATCTTCAGGTCGACCGAGCCGGGGGATGTCGGATAAACGGCCTCGCTCGGAATCTCAACATCCTGTAACTCTTCACCGAGGACGCGGATCGTCGACTTCTCAACGCCGGTCAGGATCTCGAAGAACTCTTGAACGGCCTCGTCGCGAAGCTGGATCACCTGGTCCTGGGTCAGACCTTCCTCATCCATGCTCTTGATGGTTGCCGAGGTGCCTACCGGGACAAGCAGTGGAAACCGACGGTGGTGCTCGTCAGCGGAGACCTCGACTCGCCAATCCTGTCGGGCACGAGCGAGGTGGGTCTTGAGACGCCGAACCAGGAGGGCGATGTTGCTACCAAGGATCCCGCGGTAGGTGTGAACCTCGTCGAGCACGAGGAATCGGCAGCGGTGATTGGCGAAGATCCCCTCGCGGTCCGTGGGCCTGACCAGCAGGTATTCCAGCATCATGTAGTTGGTCAAGAGGATGTGCGGCGGGTTGCGGCGCATCTCCTCCCGCGTGGCTTGCGACGTGCCTCGGTCATACTGTTCGACGCGGATCGCACCGGCGAGGCCAGAGGCCGAGAGATAGTCCTCGATCCGCTGCTTCTGGTCATTGGCCAGGGCATTCATCGGGTAGAGGAGGATGGCCGCCAGCCCTGCCCGGTTGTAACGTGAGGCATCCTCGAAGGCGTTCTGGATGACGGGAAGCACGAACGCCTCGGTCTTTCCGCTGCCGGTCCCTGT
>JBAUOX010000761.1:0-13765 GCA_049579985.1 Isosphaeraceae bacterium
AGTGGCCCGCACCCTGTGAAACAAGCCACGAAACGAGCTGATGGAATTCGGAGAGGCGCTCACTCGAAAACGACAAGCGCCTCGCAAGTGCCTTCGTCAAAAGCCTTTAAATAGAGGAGTGACGTCCGAAGCGGCCTCGCATCACGCTTGGTTTAGGTCTAGACGAGGGTCACGGAGTCTTGAGACTGGGCAACTCCCTGTTGAGTTTCGGATAAGCAGGCGGGTGACTTCCCTACCTAGTACTACAGCGCCAAGTCATGATGGCTTGACACTCCGGACACGAAGCCGGTGGGCTCAGACCGAGTTCTGCAGCCCATAATGCCGATGCGGAGTTCCGGGGACACCATACTGCGAACCGACAGCGCATCGCTTACTCTCAAAGGAAATGTTGGCTCCGCCCACCCGCCGGAACGCCCGCGATTGCTGGAGGAGCCGCCCCTGTTTCCCCCCGCTGACGAGTTGTGGCTACGGGTTCCTTCTCTGTGACCATTGCCAGCGGGGCAGTCGATTCACGGCTGGGGCTCCACGAGGCATTCAAGGGCTTTGAGGAGCAACGCAAACTCCTCGCTGCACTCGCCGCAAACCTGCAAGTGTTGCTGGACGAGGTCATACGCTTCTTCGACTGGCCGCCCCTTGAGGATCAGCTCGGCGAAACCGCCCAGTTCCCCCAGGCACTTGTCGCAGGTCAGCTCTTGATCCCGCGTGCGGCTGACGGCTTGAAGCAAGGCGCGGATCTGGTCGTCTGATAGGTTCATGGCATAAGCCTTTTTCTCAACTCTCCCATGCCTCAAGCCAGCTTTCATCGCCAAATCCCGCGGCCTCGAGTCCTGCCCTGAGTTTGCGGCGGGCGTCGTGCGTGAGTTTGTAGACAGCGTTGCGGTTGCTGCCGAGCTGCCGGGCGATCTCGTCCTGGGGCATCCCGTTCAGCTCGGCGGTCAGGGCGAGCCATTGCTTGTCGGTGAGCTGCTCGTGGATAACCCGATGCATTACGGTCAGCAACTCCGAGCGGAGTGACGCACGCTCGGGGCCCAGGGATTGGTCGGCCACGTCAACGGCCGTGCCGCTGCCTTCCTCCTTGAACTGGTCCAGTGACACGCCCTGCCAGCGCTGCTTCCGTATCGTGGTCTGCGCCACGCGGATGGCGATGGCCAGGGCCCAATTCACGAACTGACCCCGCCCGGCGAAGGTTTCCAGGCGGTCCAGCACTTTCAGGAGCGTCTCTTGCACAGCGTCCTCAAAGAACGCATAGTCCATACCCGCGCGCCCCGCCAGCGCGCCGCGCATGCCGCGCAGCACGTCGGCGCGCAGGTCCGCCAGCGCGGCCTCGCGGCGGGGGCCGGGTTGCCTCAGATCCTCAATCCAGACGTCATTCGCGCGATCCATATCGGGTGTCCGCGGGCAACGTCGGGCCGCATGTCAACCGCGAGCGAGTCGCGGGGCCGACGGGAAGTCGAACATCGTGCCAGCCACGTGGAAGTTGGTTAACAGTTCCAAGGCGACGTTGGCGACGCACTCGGCTGCCTCGCTCTTAGTGTATTCCGCCTGCCGCGCCCGGGCCACCTGTCTGTCGCTTATCTGAGGTACCCGTCCTGGTAGACGGTGAAGATGGCCAGGCTGGCGACGGAGTCGAGGCAACGGATGCCGAGCGATTTCAGCTCCGCGAGGGTTTTCTGGTACTCCGCATCGGCTCGGCCTTCCTCGCGGGCAGCCTCTTCCTGGGCGAGCAGTGTATCCCGCCTGGGCCTGCCGGGCTTGCCGGCCAATCGTTGGGCGGAGAGGCGGTGGCGCAGGAAGTCTAACCTGTGCTCGCGGAGCGAGCCCATGATCGAGGCGACGTAGGGAAGTACGGCCCGCGCCTGGGCGTAGGTCCAGACGCCCGAGAAACGGTTGCGACGGTCGGTCGGTCGGCTCTTGCTTGTCATTTCGTCCTCCTGGTGCGATGCTGGTCCGATGCTTCAGGCATCTGCTTCCAGGCCCAAAGTCTGGCCGGCGACGTTTGAAAGAACTGGCGCGCACCTCAGTCAGCGAAGGTGCGGATTGAGCGCCCCCAGGAGGCGATCCTTCGGCACCACTCCCGAGAACCGTTGCTGGACTTCACCGCCGCGAATCACGGCGAAGCTGGGGATCGACGTGATGCCGTACCGAACGGCCGTGGCCCGCGCCTCGTCGATGTTCACCTTGACGACGCGGGCGCGGTCCCCGAGTTCCGCGGACACCTCATCGACGATCGGCGACATCATGCGGCACGGGCCGCACCACGGGGCCCAGAAGTCGACGAGGACCGGAACCTCCGCGTGAAGAACTTCCGCGGCAAACGTGCCGTCGGTGAGATTCTGAGCAGACATGGTCTTATCCTTTTCCGTTTTGGTCGTGAATCGATCACATGCAATCGTGTTGCCGAGGGCAGCGCCCTCCGTCAATCGTTGGAGCCGATATGGTTGCGCGCCTCTCGGCCCTTTTCCGGCGTGGGATCCGTCACCAAGCCGTAAATCTGTCGCCCCTCGTGCTCTTCAGGAAGGTATTCGGTGATGGGGAAACCTTCGGGACTCACGAAGAGCAAACAGTGGCAGTACTTGTACCGCTTCATCTCGTCGCAGGCACACACCCAGCGGCGGCCCGCCACCAGCTCGGCTGCCTTGTCCGGATAGAAGTTGCACGGACAGAGGGGACGGCCGAGCTCGTCGATGTGTGCCGCCAACCCGAGCACGACGGCTTCGGTGACGTCCCGATCGGGGTGAACCGACGTGCCGCTCTTCTCGCAATATTTCGCGACGTAAGCGCGGACCCGGTGCAGGGCCCGATCAGTGGGAGTTCCGTTGGTGGTTTGAGGTTCGTTCATGGCGGCACTGACTCCCCGGCCGTTACCGGGCTGCTCGTTCATCTTTGGTACTCCCGTTCAGACTCAACGTTCTTAGACTACGCCGGCCTCCGATCTCTTACCCCGCCGAAGCAAGACTCGTCGTGACGCGTTTTCTGAGTCGTTGGAAGTAAGAACCGCCCCGGCCACGACGTCTCAAGCATGGGCGCTGACGGTGGCTGTTCACTTCGGCTGATCAGTTGCCGTCAACAAACTGTAGAAGATCTGTCTGATTCACTCGGTGCTTTACCAAAGGAGAAGACTATGAGTCGTGTGTTGCTAGCTCGCTCCAAGGTACTGACAGGATTGCTCCTCGCCGTGGCCCTCCTCGCCAGCGGAAGCATGCAAATCGTCAAGGCGGATCACGAGCAGGAGCCGCGGATCGGCCTTGGAGGCTACTGTCCGGTGTGCATCCTCGACGCCAACAAGTGGGAGAAGGGGTCGCCTGAGCATCAGGCTACTTACGACGGCGTCACGTACTACTTCCCGGAGGAGGCCATCAAGGAGAAGTTCCTGGCCAACCCCGCGAAGTATGTACCCGCCTTGGACGGCGACTGCATCGTCTGCTACGCCAAGCTCGGGAAGCGCGTCCCGGGCGTTATCAACTACACCGCGCGGTACGACAACAGGCTGTTCCTGTTCCCTGGCGCGGAGCAGCAACAGGCCTTCCTCAGCAACCCCAAGGAGTTCGCCAGCGCGGACCTCGCGCTGAACGGCGACTGTGCGGTCTGTCAGGTCCATGCCAACAAGCGTGTCGCCGGCAAGCCCGAGTTCACCGAGATCAAGGACGGGTTCCGTTATCAGTTCGTGTCCGCTCGCGAGCAAGCCGCGTTCCGCAAAGACCCGGCCCACTATGTCGCCCCGGCTTCAAAGCCGACTGCGATGGAGTCACAGAGGAGCCAACGACCCGCGGGGAACGGCTCTCTGACGGTCATGGGGAAGACGACGTGCGCGGTCTGCGAGCACGGTGTCAAGACCATCCAGGACCCTGAAGAGATGGGGCTTGCCGTCAACACCGACGACGGAAGGGTGGTGATCGTCGAGCAGGCGCACAAGCTCTACCGAAGCGCCTACGAGAACCGCTACTCTGGAGAACAGGTGCGTGTGAGCGGCCGCGTCCTCAAGGAGCAGGGTCGCTTCATCTGGATTGAGCCGACCGAGCTGATGGTCCAGAAATGATTCTGACCCGAGTGCGGCGAGTGTACCGGCCCAGACGCCGGGCGCTCGTCCGCAGGGGAGAACTCTCTGAGATCAATCCAACCCAACTGTGCCACATTTTTGCCAGCCGTGGCACGGGAACATCTGCTTGGTAGGTCCCGATCGCCAAGCGCGACCTGCCAGGCAGGAAACGTCCGATCAAGACTGGTCCGATTCGGCCCTCGGAGAATAAAGGTTGCCTTGCCATGAGATCCCCTCTTCGACTCTTGACTCTCGCCTTCGCGCTGGTTCTCGTCGGCCCGTCGCTCCGGCCCGCCGAGGCCGACGACGTTCCTCCGATCGTGCGGATCTCCTCGACGTTGACACGCACATCGGATCGGGTGGGGCAGGTTTCCGTGACGGCCGACATCGCCAGCGGCTTCCACATCTACGCCCTGTCCCAGCGGCGCCCGTTTCTGGCGACGAGGATCACCGTGGCCGAGTCCCCGGTGGTGCGCGTCACCGGAGCGTTCACCCCGTCGCAGCCGCCGAAGATCGTCAAGCACCCAACTCTTGAGGTCGAGCTCCACGAGTACGAGCGACAGGTCACCTGGACCGCCCCGGTCGAGTTCTCGTCGGCCCCGAATACCGAACTCGTCGTGCAGGGTACGGTCTTCGCTCAGGCCTGCCAAGATAATCGCTGCCTGGCCCCGAAGACGTACGAGTTTAAGGCTCCCCTCCCTACCGATCCCGTACCGTTGCACGGCCGCTCCGGCCAGGGTGCGGCCGTCGGGGGAGCTGACCCGTCGAACTCCATCGCCGTCGCTCCTCCCGCTCCCACTGACGCGGGTGCGAGGACGGAAGCACGCCCGCCAGCGGATCGGGGATCTTCCGGCGGGAGCTTTTCCCTCGATCAGATCGAGGTGACCGCGGCGCAATCCGGTTCTGGTTCCGTCTGGGCGATCCTGCCGCTCGCGTTCGTCGCGGGTTTCCTGCTCAACCTCATGCCGTGCGTGCTGCCGGTGGTCGGCCTGAAACTTCTCTCCTTCATGCAGCAGTCCCACGACAGTCGGCGGCGAGTTCTGTTGCTCAACGTCGCCTACTCAGCCGGATTGATGTCGGTGATGCTCGTGCTGGCCACGTTCGCCGTCTTCGCCGGTCTGGGCTGGGGCGAGCAGTTCAGCAGTACCACGTTCAGCGTGACACTCGCGGCCATCGTCTTCGCTTTCGGATTGAGCTTTCTCGGCATCTGGGAGATCCCTGTGCCTGGCTTCGTTGGAACAGCCGGTGGCTCTGCCAGCGGCGAAGGCTATGGCGGCGCGTTCAGCAAGGGCGTGTTGACCACGCTTCTGGCGACCCCGTGCAGTGGTCCCTTTCTCGGCTCGGCCTTGGCTTGGGCGATCGTTCAGCCCGCGTACCTCACTTACGCCGTTTTCGCCATCGTCGCGCTGGGCATGGCCAGCCCATATCTGCTGGTCGGCCTGTTCCCGCGACTAGTCCGGCTGCTGCCGAGGCCGGGCAACTGGATGGTGACGTTCAAGCAGATGATGGGCTTCGTGCTCCTGGCGACCGTCGTTTACCTGCTGAGCTTCATCTCTGCTCCGAGCGTTGTCCCCACAGTGCTGGTGCTACTTGGCGTCGGCTTCGGATGCTGGGGGGTGGGCCGCGGTCAGTTGCTGGAATCGCGTGGGCGACGACTGCGAGCATGGGGCGTCGCTGTGGCAAGCGTCGCGGCCACGGCTTGGCTGTCCTTCGGCTGGCTGGAAGACGTGATGGCCATGCGGTTCGAACGCGCCGTGGAACGAAAGCTCCTTGCCGCGGCTGATCCCTCCGGGCAGGCGGCGGTGTTCTCCCGTCGCGATCGCGTCGGCATCGCCTGGGAGCCGTACTCGCGACACCGACTCGAGGAGCTCGTCGACGACGGCAAGACCGTGTTCGTCGATTTCACCGCCGACTGGTGTCTGACCTGCAAGGCGAACGAAGTGGCTGCCATCGAACGACCTGAGGTCGCGCAGCTGATTCGCAAGAACGGTGTCGTCGCGCTCAGGGCCGACAAGACGAAACCGGCTCCGGAGGTCGATGACACCCTGCGTCGCCTGGGTAACAAGGCTGCGTCGATACCGTTCTATGCCATCTTCCCCAGCAATTCCTCCAGCAAGCCGATTCTGTTGGACGGGCTCCTCACGAGCCCGGAGCCGATCGTGCAAGCCTTTCGCGAGGCTGGACCGAGTAGGGAAAAGGGGACATAGTGAAAAGGGGACATCACTAATATCGACCGTTTGAGAGGCGAAGGAGCCTCGAGGACATGCACGTAAACGCTTGATGCAGGGGGCTTAGGGGTTAAGGAAGCGCTATTCAGTGATGACCCCTTTTCCCCCACGATTCATTCCGCCGCGAAGCCCTTGAAAGTCGAGCTGAAGATGTTCTCGATCACCAAGAAGACCCGTCCCGGCGATGACAGGCGTGAGGGGAACGACAAGCCGGAACGACCGGAGAGTCGGTCGTCGCCCTGAAACTTGGACCGTGTTGAGACTCACTCGCGTTTCGATCGATTCGAGAGGTCCATTTCGAGAAGGAGAACGTATGAATCTCAGTCATACCCGCAGTGCCTCGACGTTTCTGTTGACTCTGGGTGTCTCGCTGATCGTGCTCACGACCGCGAGGACCATCTCCGCGCAGGGGCCGGATGCAGCCCCCGTTCGCAAGGAGCTAGAGGAATTTCGCGAGAGGGCGTCGAAAAACTCCCCGCCAGACCGCATCCGAGTTTACGAGGAGGGGATCGAGGAGGTGCGTAAGTCGGGAGTCACCGACAAAGCCCTGAAAGTCGGAGACCGGGCACCGGACTTCGAGCTTCTTAACGCCGTCGGCAAGAAGGTCAAGCTTTCGGAATTGATCGCCAGGGGGCCCGTCGTCGTCACATGGTATCGCGGAGGCTGGTGCCCCTACTGCAATATCGCCCTCCGTGGCTTCCACAAATCCTTGCCGGAGATCCGTGCGGCGGGCGCCACCTTGGTCGCACTCTCGCCGGAGACGCCCGACAACAGCCTCAGCACCGCAGAGAAGAATCACCTCGACTTCGAGGTGCTGAGCGACCGCGGGAACAAAGTCGCACACGCCTACAGGGTCGCCTACAAGATCCCCAAGGTCGTCGCCGAGCAATTCAAGGGGCGCCTCGACCTTGGCAAACACAATGGCGATGATTCGGGCGAGCTTCCTCTTGGAGCCACCTACGTCATCGACCGCGAAGGCGTGATCCGCTACGCCTTCGTCGACGCGGACTATCGGAAGAGGGCCGAGCCTTCCGATGTGATTGCCGCGCTTCGCGGCCTGGTGAAGAAGCCTTGAGGCCTTCATTGAGGTAGCGCCAGACGTGAGCGAGGGCAGGCCCGACAAACAATCAGATCCAGACCGAAGCGTAGCAGGGCCTGCCAACGCCTTTCGAATGGACGAAGTTCAAGACATTCCCTGACGAATCGATGCTCACGCATGCAGCGGAGTTTAACATCATGCGACCCATATACTGCCTATTGATCTCGATTCTCACGCTCGCTCTTGCCGGAAAGGGCGCCTCCAGCCAGGACACAAACCGGAACTGTACCAAGCATATGGTCCTCGTCGAGCTCTATACATCACAGGGCTGCGACATGTGCCCGGCGGCCGAGAAGGTTCTCGGAGCGCTCGCGGAGAAGAACCCGAGCATTGTGCCGATCGCGTTCCACGTCGACTACTTCAACGACCCCTGGAAGGATGTCTTCTCGGACCCTCTCTACAGCCGTCGGCAGATGACCTACAACCAGCTCTATACCAAGCCCAAGAACCCTGATTACGGGCTCTACTATACGCCGATGCTCATGATCGACGGCGTCGAGTCGGTCAACGGGCGCGATCCCGCCGCTGCGGCCGAAGCGATCCGCCAGGCCCTGGCCCGGAAACCCGCCGTGGGACTCGACGTCGCCCTCGCCCTCAAGGCGGACGGACTCTCCGGCACGGCCGAGATCAAGGTGACGAGCCGGTCCTCCCGGGTCGAGAAATCGTCACTGCTGGTCTGCGCCGTAATCACCGAGGACGGCGTTGTCACCGACATCCCTTCGGGCGAGAACGCGGGCAAGTCGCTCGTCGCGCGGTTCCCCGCGCGGCAGACGAAATACGACTTCATCGAACTCGACGGCATGTCCCCCTCGACGCAACGGTTCCAGTTCGCGATCGAGCCGACCTGGAAGCGTCAGAACCTGCGGCTGGCCGTTTTCGTGCAGGACAAGCGCACCGGCGTGGTTCACCAGGCTACCGTGCTCCCTTGGAGATCAACTCCGACCGCCGCGCCGTCTGCGACTTCGTGGGCCAAGGCGTTGCCGGGGGTGCGTTGAACTCTCGGCTCCTGACTTTTAAGGACACTAGAAATGTCAAGATTTCGCTTCCAACGCTCGATTGTCGTGCTTGGCCTGACTGTGTGGGCTACGGCCGGGTTCGCCGCGACGTCACGGGCGCAGTTCCTCAAGCCGGGCGAGACGGCACCGGCCCCTGAGTTCCGCGGCGTAACGCAGTGGATCAACTCCGAACCACTGACGATGGCAAAGCTACGCGGCAAAGTCGTGATTGTCCACTTCTGGACCAACGGATGTTATAATTGCGTGAACAATTATCAGCACTATAAAGCGTGGCAGGAGCGTTACGCGGGAAAGGACGTGGTAATCGTCGGCGTCCACACACCCGAGACCGCTGGCGAGCGCGACGTTGCACGGATCAAGGCGCAAGCGGCCAAGCACGGGCTGAAGTTTCCAATCGCCGTCGACAACGACTCGTCGAATTGGAATGCCTGGAACAACCGCTACTGGCCGACGGTCTATGTGGTCGACCGCCGTGGCCGTGTTCGTTACGGGTGGGAAGGAGAACTGAACTATCAAGGCGCGGCAGGCGAAGAAACCATCCGTAAGCTCGTCGACACGTTGTTGAAGGAAAGCCCTTGATATCCGAAGTCGGGATCTCGGAATTTGAGAGACTTCTCGCTGAACCCGACAGCCTCTGGATGCCCGGTCATGCCACTTGACACTTCCCGGGCGGTCCCGAGCCCAGGTCTCCCGGCTCCTCCTCTTTGGGTTCGTCAGGCCAACGGTTCCAGAGCGCTCGTTCTCGCCTCCAGTACCGATCCATCAACAGCACCAGGAACCGCACCGTCGTGTGGCGTGTCCGCCACTTGTACGGGACTTCTCCTCGTACCGCAGCTTGCGGTTGACTCGCTCCACGTGGTTGTTCGTCCGCATCCGCTGGCACACCTGGCTCTTCAGGAAGGCGATCATCTTCACGAACTTCTCTGCCGCCAGCATCTCCAGCGCCGTCGCCAACTCGGGGACCCCGAGGAAATGACGGTTCACCACCAGGGCGGTGTGCCGCCCCCAGGCCAACGCCTCGATCTGGCCCTCCTCGAAGAGCATCTCCAGGCGGTCGACGAAGTCCCGCAGCACCTTCAACTCGGGCAGGTAGCTCTGCATCGTCGCCAGAGCGTCCCGCTGAAGTGGTCCAGGACCCAGCGGCGGTGATCCGCCAGGTCGAGCCGCCGGACCTGCCAGTCGAGGCAGTCGTAGACGAACCCGTCCGAGAGATTCAGAAGGAAGTCCCGCCCCATCGAGGCGATGACCCGCTCGACGCTCATGCCGTCCTCGAGGATGCGGTCGAGCACGGCCTCACGGACCTTGTTGTCGTACAGCGCCCGGGGTTCGACGCCCGGCGGGGTGGTGCCGAATGTCCTGCAGCAGTGGCAACGGGCCCGGTACTCGCCGTAGGTGACGTCGAGGAAGACGACCTGCTTGTAGGCGATGGTTCGGACCCGGCGGTGGTGGATGGCCTTGCGGCTGCCCAACTTGCCGCACCTGGGACCGGGGGCTTTGCGGGGGGCGCACCGCACGGGTAGTGTGCGGACGTGGGGGCCGATGGTCTCCATGACCTGCGTGCTCCAGTAGGATTGGGAAGACACCTACAAGCACGCAGATCTTATATCCTGATGTCAAGAGGTCTTACGATGCCCAGAGTCCTGGCGGCTTCGGCGAGAAGTCTCGAATATCCTCGAGCGCGCCGTCATCCTCGCGACCGGGCCCACGCTGGAGATCGGCCCGGACATCCTCGGCGAGCCCGTCTCGGCGACCGCTACCGGCCCGCGCCTCGCCCTCGAGGATGTCGAGCGTAACCACATCCTCAACGTCCTCGGGCAGACAGGCTGGGTGATCGACGGGCCGAAGGGCGCGGCCACCCTCTTGGGTCTCCACCCCAACACCCTGCGGAGCCGGCTCAAGAAGCTCGGTATCGAGCGCGCGTCCCACGACCGCTCGTAGCGTCCCACGACATTTCGTGATTTCGCCCCACGGCGCGACGACGCGCCGGCCGATCTCGTCCTCGGCAGAGGTTTCGTAAGTACCATCGCTGGCATGCCTTGCGAACGGTACAGAGAGATTCTTCGCGCTTCGGCGCCCGAGTTGCTTTTCACCCTTGGCCGAGGTCACCGCCGAGGGGAGCCCATGTTAAGGATCACCACGACCCATCGCGATCAGGCCACGAGGACCTTCAAGCTCGAAGGCAAGCTACTAGGACCCTGGATCGGCGAGCTGGAGTCAGCCTACAGCACGTCCCAGGTTTCACCGGACCGCATTCGCCTCGACCTCCACGGCCTGACCTTCGTCGACGCGGAGGGGGCTCGGTTTCTCGCAAGTTTGATCCATGACGGGGCGCGAGTCATTGCCTGCTCCGGGTTCGTCGCGGAGATGCTTCATCTCGAAGGGCCTTGATGCCCAGTCCGGTCCGGGTCGCGGACGTTCCACGCCCTTGTTCCGGAACTTCAGCCTCACAGGAGTTCACCGATGCGTTCGTTCCTTCGACTCACGACCCTCGTCGCCTTGTTGCTCATGACCGCCTGGGCCGTCCCTGGTTGTTCCTCGAATGATACAACCGGGGGGAAGATGGAGGGCGCCAAGCCGAGTGGCAAGATGGAAGGCGCCATGGACAAGGGCAAGATGGGCGGTGCCATGGATAAAGGCAAGATGGAATGATCTTTCGAAGTCGCGATCAACCTCGATCGCCAGGTGGCCTGCCGCCTGTACATGGCGCCGGGCACCGGGTTACTCACAGGAGCTCGTTCCCATGCCGCGTTTGGAGCAGAAGCACTCATTGGCCACTCGGTTGTTCCACTGGATCAACGTGCCGATCCTGGCGATCATGATCTACAGCGGCCTCTTGATCTACTGGGCCAACGATGTCTACGCGATCCGGCTGGGGGGAATCACGATCGTCAAGTTCTTCCCCGATTGGTTCTACGGGGCGTTGCATCTCGATCATCGTCTCGCCGAGGGGATGGCCTGGCACTTCACCTTCATGTGGTTCTTCGCCATCAACGGCCTGCTGTACGTCGCCTATACGACCTGGAGCGGGGAGTGGAGGCACCTATTACCAAACCGGCACACATTCGCCGAGGCCTGGCAGGTCGTCCGGCACGACCTTGGACTGAGGAAGGAGCCTTTGCCGCGGAGGAAGTTCAATGGCGCCCAGCGGCTCGCCTATACCGGAGTGGTGGCGATGGGGGCTGGCTCCCTCCTGACAGGCCTGGCCATCTACAAACCGGTCCAAGTCGCCTGGCTCACCACGCTGCTGGGCGGCTACCCGCTCGCGCGGCTCGAGCATTTCGTCCTGACACTCGGTTACGTCGCGTTCTTCGTCATCCACATCACGCAGGTGGTCCGTGCCGGCTGGAACAACTTCCGGGCGATGGTTATCGGCGTCGAGGTGGCGGGGGACGAGGAGATCTCCTATGAATACGCCGGACGACCAGACGGCGCGCCCCGAGAGTACGCCGGCGGTCGCACCGCCTCAACCTGAAGCTCCATCGGCCGTCGCACCACTTCAACCCGAAGCTCCGCCGGCCGTCGCACCGCCTCGACCCGAGAGTGAAAGTCTGGAGCCTCGGCTCCGCCGCTTGTCCCGACGCGGTTTTGCGTACGCCGGCGCGGCCGCCCTGACCGGCTTGGCAGGGTGGAGATGGCTCGTGACGCGAAGCGCTGAGGACGATTTGCCCTGGCCGTTCCGCCGGTTTCTGGCACTCAACGAGCTCCTGGCTCGGGCGGCGTTCAGGGCGTCGCACGCGGCACCCGAATTCCCTCGCAGCGCGGCCCGGCGGCCTCGAGTCAACGGCCAGATCGGCATCGACCCGACGATCGATCCGACTGCATGGAGGCTCCGCGTTATCGGCCCCTCCGGCGACGGCGGGGCACGGCTTTTCCGCCTTGACGAGATCAAGGCGCTGCCGCGTGTCGAGATGACGACCGAACTGAAGTGCATCGAGGGCTGGAGCACGGTCGTGCACTGGGCGGGCGCGCGTCTGGCGGACCTCGCAGCACTGACCGGCCTGGCCACACGGAGTGGCCGCCAGGAGGATCCTGGAAACCTCCTTGGCTACGTCTCGATGGAGACCCCTGACGCAGCCTATTACGTGGGGCTCGACATGGCCAGCGCCTTCCACCCCCAGACCTTGCTCTGCTACGAGATGGACGGCGAGCCCCTGACCACGGACCACGGCGCACCGCTGCGACTGGTGATCCCTGTCAAGTACGGCATCAAGAGCCTGAAACAGATCGGGACGATCCGGTTCACCGACCGTCGTCCGGCCGACTACTGGGCCGAACGAGGCTACGACTGGTATGCGGGCCACTGAGCCGACGTCGCGCGCCGAGGACGACCGTGGACGACCTTCAAACCGTGTTGCCGATGATCCTGAATCAACGCGGGCTCGTCCCCCCCCGGATGAGAGCCTCCTCATCGCCGTCAGCGGGATCGACGGCTCCGGCAGCCGCGCAAACCTTCGGGGGTTCTCCGAATGATGAGCGGAGCGGCAGCGGGATGTCAAGCGGACCGCGCTCGGCGATGGGCGTTTGGGGTTGGGACGCGCGGGGGGCAGAGCGTTCCCGCCGCGCTAGCGGCTTACTTGAACGTAGCTTTTCGTAGCATGCTGACCCCTGCCGGGTCCCCACGGAGAGGTCAGCGTGTCGTGCCGTCGCCTGCCGCTGGCTGGGTCGGCGGCCGTGGAGAGGCCGCCCGCTTCCAGAAGTAGTAGAAGGGGATTCCCGCTAGAATGCTCCCTAGCGATGCGGCCGAGACCTGCGGCCGCTGGTAAAATGCCGCGCCGGTCAGCAAGGAGGTCAGACCAAGATATACCGCGGGCGTCAGCGGATAGCCTGGAGTCCGGAATGGGCGAGGCAGATCCGGCAGCTTCCAGCGGAGCACGAAGATCGAGCTCATGGCCACCATCGAGAAGATCGACAGGCCGACGCCGGCATACACGACGATGCTCTCGAACGACCCGGTCCAGAGCAGGACCAATGTCATCCCTACCTGGAACGCGGTGGCCACGGCCGGGGTCCCCGCCTGTGGTGTCAGCCGGGCCGCCATGGCCGGGAACTGGCCGGCCCGCGCCATCGCGTAGATCACACGTGGACCGAGTAAGAGGCACACGCTCAGTGTGGAAAGGAGCATCAGGCCGATCACCACACTGAGCGGGGTCGACCAGCGCGGGCCGAAAAGCTGCCTGGATGCGATCTCCGCGATCGGCGCGACGACGTCGAGACCCTGCTTGTTGGCGGGGTCGTTCACCATGTCCTGAACGGCCGCGGCCGGCAGGGCCAGCGCGTAGACCGCGTTGAGGGCCAGGTATAGCACCATCACGACGGCCGTCCCGATCAGGATTGCCCGCGGCAGGACCTTCTGGGCGTCCCGGATTTCCCCAGCGAGATAAGACGC
>JBAUOX010000762.1:0-11639 GCA_049579985.1 Isosphaeraceae bacterium
CGGGAAAGCTGGGGGTTTTTGATATGACAAGGTTCAAGCCGGGAAGAGGGGGAACCGATCCAAAACCAGGCAAGGATGAGCACCACCGACGAGATGCCGGTGTCCGAACCGGCCTTGGAGGGTGGGATGACCTTAGGAACAGCCTCGGTCTAACGCAGTGGGGACGATCGCCGTGCCTATGCCCTTGTTGCGACGCAGAGAGGGATTTCTGGGAACGTTCGCACTGAGTCTGAGCGTGGCGGCGGTCACATTAGCGTCAGCACCGGTTGTGGCCGCGCCGGGCACGGCGGCCACGGTCCGGCGTACGGCCATCGTGGACGCGGTCGATAAGACGCAGCCGTGCGTGGTGAACATCTCCAGCGAGAAGAAAGCGGCGTCGAACAGCCGGTGGCCTTTCTCCGCCGAGGAGAACCAGCGACCTCGGATCAGCGGCATGGGAAGCGGGATCATCGTCGATTCCCGCGGTTACATCCTGACCAACCACCACGTGGTCGACAAGGTTCAAGGAATTGAGATCCAGCTCGCCGACGGTACGACCTATCCCGGGCGGGTGCTGCAGTACGACCCCGTGATGGACCTGGCTCTGGTCAAGATCGAGCCGGCACGGCCGTTGCGGTCCATCACGATCGGCACCTCAGCAGACCTGATGGTCGGAGAAACCGTCATCACGATCGGCAACGCGTTTGGCTACGAGAACACGGTTTCGGTCGGAATCGTCAGTGCACTGCATCGCGATGTGACGCTCTCGGACGAGCAGGTCTACCGCAACCTGATCCAGACCGATGCCAGTATCAACCCCGGAAACTCAGGCGGACCGCTCATCAATATCAACGGCGAGTTGATTGGCATCAACGTGGCAGTTCGCGCCGGGGCCCAGGGAATCGGCTTTGCCCTGCCCGTGGACGAGGTCAAACGGGTCGCCGCCGAGATGCTGAGCACCCGGCGGATTGCCTCCATGTGGCATGGCCTTGTGGTCGACGATCTGCTGCGCGGGACGCAGCGGACCGTGGTGGTCACGGAAGTGCAGCCGGGAAGCCCGAGTGCCGCGGCAGGGTTCAAGACCGGCGACGAGGTGGTGCGGGTGGGTGAACTGGCCGTCGCCAGCATGCTCGACGTGGAACGAGGGCTACTCGATTCTCACCCCGGCCGACCGACAAACCTGCTGATTCGCAGGGGTGGAGCCGATCAGACCTTGGCGCTGGACGTGAAGCCTCTCCCCCGGGGAATGAGCGTGTTGGCCAACAGCGAGCCTGGTGACCTGGTCTGGGAGATTCTCGGCTTGAAGACGATGCCGGTCTCAACCGAGTGGGTCTCGGCGGTCTCGCCCAAGCTCCGGGGCGGCCTGTACATCGAGGCCGTTCTGCCCGGCAGCCCCGCGGCCCAGGCCGCCATCCAGAAAGGCGATATCCTGGTTGGGATGAATGTGGGTACACGCCACTGGGAGACGATCCGGCCGGACAATATCCTCTACGTGCTGCGCCAGCCCGAGGCTGTCCAGACTCAGGGCGCAGTTCTTTACGTTGTCCGCCACAACGAAATCCAGCCACGCCGGGTCAGCCTGGCAGAGACGCGAGTCAAGAAGATCATCAGCCAGTGACCGGAAGGGAGGATGCGAATTCGCCCCGGCGCACCAATCGCCGGATGATCATGGAACGCAGATCGACCCCCGCCCCCAGTCACCCCGCCTGGCCCCTGACGCCGGCGCGAACCAGCGATCGGATCAAGGACTACCCTTCTGACGCACGCGCCACTCTTCAGGTGGGGCGGCCCCTGATTGATGATGCCGAGAACGAGGCCCGGAACTTGAAACGCTCATGACAAACCGCAGCTCCAAGGTGACTTCGGGCGAATCGGCCGCGGTATTGATCTCGGGTAACGATGGCTAGCCAGGGGCCGCGTTTGGTGGAGAAAACCTGTTCGATCGAGCTCGATCGTTGCCGGGAACTGTTCGAACCCCCGGTTTCCGCGCGGCTTTGAAAGCCTCGCGTGCAATAGGATGAGCCGTTGATCGAGCGATTGAGCATCGACAATCACTCTTCCACTCGCTAGCTTCATTGAATGCGCTGAATCTCGACTCGCGCCCGATTCCATCGATCCAGGAAACGCCGCTCTCCCTCCAGGAGTCGATTATGGAGCGACCCAGCACCGTCAAGGATCGGGAGGCTCTCTTGGAAATCGAGAACGAAGACGATCAACCGGGTCGCGACGTGATCATCATGTTCGCCGTCTTCTTCGAAGGTGGACTGGCCCCTCTGTCTTTATTCCTGGGGTGGTGGTTGGGGCATAACCCTCTGGCACAGTTTGCTTGGAGCGAAACGGATGCACTCTGGGGAGTCCTGGCGGCCGTACCCTTGGTTCTCCTCTTCCTGCTCACCCTCCGCTGGCCGGTCGGCCCGCTGAGGCAAATCAAGACGTTCTGCGAGGAAGAATTCATCCCGTTGCTGGCGGGGAGTACCTGGTCGGATATGGCCTTGATCGCCCTGTCTGCAGGTGTCGGAGAAGAGATGCTCTTCCGTGGGGTGCTCCAGAGTTCGCTGGGAGCCTGGCTGGGGATCGGCTGGGGCCTCTTGGCCGCCAGTCTGCTCTTCGGCCTGCTGCATCCGATTTCGATGCCTTACATCGTCGTTACCGCGGTCGTGGGGTTCTATTTGGGAGGGGCCTTTGTGCTTACAGGGAATCTGCTAACGGTGATGGTGACTCATTCTCTCTACGATTTTGCGCTGATGTCCTACCTCTTGCGATATCATTACCGCGGTGGACCGATCAACCCGATCCATCCCCTCGATCCTGATGCCAACATTGATGATTGAGCTGGACCGTGGTGAATTTGCCGGCTGAACCGACTATGCTGGGAAAATGGTCTGTACCGGTTGCGGTGTCGACGTTCGACTTGATCATGCATCTGCAGCGACTCGTCGGAACGCGACTTGCATGGTCGTCCCCACGAACCCGACGTGATTTGCCCGCGTGCGATCGACCGCCAGAGAGATTATCTAGGAAAGGATCGAACCGATGAAGCGGATGATGGTTGAAGTACTGAACCTTCGTTGGCCGGTGTGCCCGGGGGCGATTCTCCTACGGATCGTGCTGTCGGCGCTGGCCGCCACTCTCGGAGCGGCCGCGGCGCAGCCCACGCATGGAGCCGAGACCCTGCGTTGGAAGTTCAAACCTGGAGAGACCTTACGGTACACGATGGTGCAGCAGACAACACAGGTAACGAAGGAGATGGGGCGGGAATTCAAGACCAGCCTCAATCAGACGAATGACCTGCACTGGAGCGTCAAGAACGTTGCCGGCGATGGAGTGACCGATCTGAGCCTGACGATCGACAGAGTTCGGATGAAGGTCGAGGCTCCCGGCAATTCCTTCGAGTTTGACTCGCAGGCGGGCAAGGACCGCGAAGGACCGATCGCGCCGCCGATAATCCCGATGCTCAAAGCGCTTGTGGGTGCGGAACTCACCTTCAAGATGAACGGGCGGGGCGAGCTCAGCGAAATCAAGGTGCCACAGAAATTGCTCGACGCGCTGCGCCAGGCCGGTCCGGCGGCAAACGCGGGCGGCATGGCCCCCGAGGAAGGCATGAAGAACATGATCAGCCAGTCGAGCCTGACCTTGGCAGAGGGGCCGTTAGAAAATGGAAGGAGCTGGACGCAGCAAGCGAAAGTCCCCTCCCCAATAGGAACCATGGTGATGGACAAGACCTACACCTTCGATGGACCTTCCCCCAGGGAGGCTGGCCTGCTCCAGATCTCGGTGGACACCAAGGTGACTCTGGAGCCGGCCGCCGACAGCAACATCGCGGTGAAGATTACTTCTCAGCAAGCCACGGGCGAGTTCACGTTCGATCCCCAGGCCGGTCGGGTCGTTTCCTCCCGGGTGAACGACAAGCTACAGATGTCGATCTCGGTGATGGGGCAGGAGCTCGAACAGTCGACCGACACGGTGACGAGCATGACCCTGGCCAAGGATGGGTCGTCGAAGTAATTTGACGGCGCCCCGGCCCTGGTTTCAGACAATCTCGTGCTTTTTGAGCTTGCTGCAAAAGGTGCTGCGCGGCATTGCGAGCAACCGCGCCGCCACGCTCTTGTTGCCCCCAGCCTCATTCAGGGCCTCAACCAGCCGCTGTCGTTCGTAGGCCAGGTATTCACTATTCCATTCTTCACCGCCTTCGTCCGTGACAGGTTCCGATCCACGCGGCCGGCTACGTGCCTGGTAACGAGCCGGTGAGGACGTGGACCCGGCATCTGACGACCCGGCCGCCACATTGTCCCCGGCCAGGGGCCCAGCCGCCACGGCGATCCGCGGACGGAATCGCCGCCGCCCGGGCAGACGTACGTCCGAAGGCAGATCGTCGATCGTCAAGGCGGGACCGTCGGCGAGAATCACCGCGCGCTCGATCACGTTCTCGAGCTCGCGACAATTGCCCGGCCAGTCGTAGGCCATCAGCATCTCGACGGCCTCGGGCTCGATGTGCGTCAGAATTTTTCCGGTCCGCTCCGCGTGCTCGTTGACGAAGAAGAGGGCCAGCTCGAAGATGTCCTCGCGGCGCTGGCGGAGTGCTGGCGTTTGCATGGGGATCACGTTGAGCCGGTAATAAAGGTCCTCACGGAATCGCCCTGCCTCGATCAGGGCTTCAAGGTCTTGATGAGTGGCGGCCACGATCCGGACATCGACCCTGGTCGGTATCGAGCTGCCGACGCGCTCGAACGACATCTCCTGGAGCACCCGGAGGAGCTTGGTCTGGACCTCGAGGTTGATGTCGCCGATCTCGTCCAGGAAGAGGGTCCCGCCGTTGGCCTGCTCGAAGCGGCCCACGCGGTCGCGGTCGGCGCCGGTGAACGCCCCTTTGACGTGGCCGAACAGCTCGCTCTCGAGCAGGTTCTGTGAGAGTGCCGCGCAATGCACCTTGACGAAGGGGCGTGCCGCGCGGGGACTGGCGGCGTGGATGGCGGCGGCCAGGAGCTCTTTGCCCGTTCCGCTCTCCCCTCGGATCAGGACCGCCGATGGGCTGGCTGCGACCTTCCTGGCCATCGCGATCATCGCCCGGATCGCCGGACTCGAGCCCTTGATCTGATCGAAGACGGCGTCGACCGGGTCGTCCTGGGGGTTTTCCTCGGTCAGCGCCCTTGGCCCGATGCCGGAGTGGATCAGACCGTCCCGATCACGCTCGGCCCGGTCTCGAAGCTGCTCTTGAAGGATCAAGATTCGCCGCCGTTGCTCGGCGATCTTCTCGACCTTGTCGCGCAGCTCGTGGTTCAAGGTCTCCAGCGTCTGCTGGATGCCGGCCGAGTGCAGCGCCAGAGTCGCCACCGAGCTGAGCGCTCCCAGGAAAGCCATCTCCTCGTCCTCGAATGGCATACCGCTGCGCTTGGGTCCCAGGATCAGCAAGCCCGCGAGCTGGCCGCCGCCCCCTACGGCGCTGGCCGCTTCACCCCCCAGGGCGATCATGGCGTCGGTCGCGGGATCGGAGCTCGCACCCGCCGCCAGCGCATGGGAGAGCCGCGCCGTCGGGGTCTGCTGGAGCCGAACCACCAGGGGATTGTCCATGGCCAGGGTTTGCTGGTCGGGCGTGGGCCCGTTACAGACCACGAGGTGAAACGCCTTTTCCGAGGGCTCGCAGAGATACAGCGCTCCCCACTCGACCCGCAAGACCTCCGCCGCCCCTTCCAGCAGCCGTTTGCCCAGCGTGATCCGGTCGACCAGGCTGCCGACCGCCACCCTCATCTTCTGCATGGCCTGGTCGAACTTGTACTTCTCGCGAAAGAACTGGCGGTCGATCACCCGCTGGAATCGCCCTCGAGCCACCTCTGAAAGAATGAGAACGACGATCACCGAGAGGGCGGCCACCATCGCCCCCCATGAGGTCGGATTGGTCTTGGTCGAGTGCAGGCGATCCCCGATCAACCAGCCGCTGGCCAGGAGCACGGCCGAGTAGGTCAGACCGGCGGTCACGCTGAGCGCGAAGTAAACCACACTGCGGTTGATGATCTCTTCGACCTGCATCAGCTTGTACCGGGTAATGCTGAAGGCGTAGGCGATCGAGTAGAGTAAGGAGACCCCCGCCATCGGCCAGGCGGCGCTGTCGCGGCCCAGGTTCGCCGGGTCGTTGCAGGCTTGCCAGAGCAGGTAACCAATCAGCACAGAGGCGATGAGCGACGCCAGCAAGATCCACTTGACCTGGTTCTTCTCCGCCCGGGTGCGGGCCCGGCGATAGCTGAAGACCAGGCAGGGAATACAGAGCGAGAAGATCAGCGTCGCAATCGCGATGTAGCAGAGCGCCAGGCCCCGGATGACCTGCTCCGCCGCCGTCGTTCGGACCCCGCTGTCATGGAGCCGGAACCAATGTGACATGAACATGCTGCCCCAGATGGCAGCCAGGAAGACCACGGGAATCCCGTAGAGCACGATCAGCACCAGGCGGCGATGACGCAGTAACACGGGGTTCTGCCTGGGGAAGACCAGGAAGAAGTGCAAGTTGACCACCGGTACCAGGAGAGCGAAGAACACGAAGGGGTAGATCAAGGCAGGGCGAACCACGATCTCTGTCCAGTGATAGCCGCCCATGTAGGCGCCGACCGTCACCAGACAAAGCACGAAGAAGAGCCGGGCGGAAACGTCGCCGGGCCGCTTCCAGAAAACGCGTGCGCCTATCCCGAAAATCAACAGTTCCTGCAAGAACCAGACGCACGACCAGAGGTAAGATCGGGTCGGCGGATACCGGACCACGGCTTGCGCCGCATGAATCTGCTGAGACCTCGAGTCGCTCCAGGTCACCTTGACGGTGCGGCCAACCTGGTCGCTCAGCCCACGCAAGGCCTCGATGTAGTCGGAATAGGACCCTTCTTGCATGACGATCGGTCCGATCGAGAGCAACTTGTCGCCAATCTGAGGCCGATCGACCGCCTCCGCAGCCGGCGCGGCGGCGGCCTCCTTAGCCCCACCCTCGACGTCCGCGGTGGGGGTCCAGAGAAAATCTGCCGGGACCTCTTCCTCCACGTCGGTTCCGAACAGGCAGCGCACGCCGATCGTGCCCATCCATGCGACCTGCATCAACACCATGATGGAGTAAAAAAGTACCACCCCGGAGCAGGCCAGACAGAGCGTTTGCAGCCAGGTCTGGCCCCAGGACGCGCCGAGGGTGGCATGCAAAGGCTCTCCCCCTCGCCATTTGACTCGCAGCGGTGTGGATACAAATCCTGGATGTGCCGGCACGATCGGCTTTCCAGGGCCTGCATTTTCTAGGGGATGTTTGTCCATCGAAGTCATCAAGGGATGCCGTTCAGGGGTGCGCCGCCAGACAGTCCGATCAAGGTGAGCCGGGGCAGGACGCGGCGTTCGATCGCTGGCCGATCCCCTCTCCAACTTAGCGATTCGGCGCCGAAAGGCAAGCGTTTCGTTGTCGAAGTTTCGTTAACGGCTCGGCTGGTTGGTTGACGAGCACGCTTTGAGAAGATCCCCACAAGGTTCTAGGATCAGACCTCACCCTCGCCAGCAGTTTCTTGTCTCTCCCAATAACTCGCACAAATCTGTTGACGCATGGACAGTTTGGGTGGTTTGGATAAAAAGAATTGACCGAATTCTTTCGTAAATCGCACTCGTTATCGATTTTTCGGCGCCCGACATGAGGTCGCCGCCTCGCGTGTGGGCAAACTTGCTCTCTTTGCCAACGGTCTTCGGACGGTTCGAGGACGCCCTGTGAGATCGCTTTCATCGAGCGGCATGTTAACTGCTCTACAATAATCTTCGGGCGTGGTTCCGCCCACCCCGGCTCTGGCACGGCAGACCCAGCAGCCGCAACAGGATAGCACCAGGAAGAAACCGGATTGGCGCTCGCTCTGAGGAAACAACATGAGGTTAGCAGCGAAGTGGCAGAGCACATGGTCGATGGCGCTCCCCGTGGCCGAGGAAGGGCGGCGCTCTCGTGCACGGCTTGGGGGCGAGCTCGTGGACGTTATCCGTATGGGCAAAGGCCAGCCGCTGGTTCTGGTGCCCGGCTTGGCGGGAAGCTGGCGGCTTCTTCTTCCTCTGGCACGTCGCCTGGCACGTCGCTTCGAGGTGATTACTTACGGTTTGAGAGGCGACAGTTTCCCCTCGCCCGGTTTTGGTGGACAGCATAGTAGTGATGTCTGGGACATCGCCGGGTATGCCGACGACCTCGCTTCTCTGATTGAGCAGTTGGGTCTGGAGAATCCAGCAGTTTTCGGCGTTTCCTTTGGAGGCGCCATCGCTTTGGAACTGGCGGTCGAGCATCCCTCGAGCCTTGGTGCGCTCATCGTGCAGGGGGCAGACGCCAAGTTCGGGAGCACGATCGGGTCCTCCATCGCCCGCAGAGTGCTGGAGCGGTTCCCCTTGCCGGCGGACAACCAGTTCGTGAATCAGTTCTTCAATCTCCTGCACGGAGCCAAGCCCGAGCCGGGACCTCTGGCGGACTTTGTGGTCGAACGAATCTGGGAGACCGACCAGAGCGTCATGGCTCGGCGTCTGGCCCAGATTGAGACTTTTGACATTTCCGACCGGCTCTGGCAGATCGATGTTCCTACCTTGGTGCTTGCCGCGTCCAAGGACGCGATCGTGTCGGCGTCCCGGCAGAAGCTGCTTGCCGAGTCGATTCCGGGCGCCCGGCTCGAAGTCGTCGAAGGCGCCGGGCACATCGGCTTCCTGACCCATGCGAGCGAGGTTGTCCGCCAAGTCCGGCGCCATCTCCACGAAGTTAACGCCGCAGTCTGATACCGAGGCCTTGATCCGCTTGGGCCCATCGCCGCTGGGCCGGAATCCTCATCACCGATCATCCTCAGGATGTCTCCCCTCTGTCTGATTCGGCCCAGCGGAGGGGAGCTCTTTTTTTGTTCGAAGACCGGCCGGTCGATCGGCGGAAACCGCCAACCTGGACTGCCCTTCAAGGGATTCCTCCGCTTGAGCTCGTTTGCACCATTCATGAGTTCCCGCCTCGAGCAGGCCCTTCGCTTCGCCGCAGTCGGTCATCAGGGCCAGGTTCGTCGAAGTAGCGGTGTGCCCTATGTGGAGCATGTCGTCGCCGTGGCCTGGATTCTGGATCGAGCCGGTTTTGACGAGGATGTGGTCATCGCCGGGCTGCTGCACGATCTGGTCGAGGACACGTCGCAAGACTCTGCCGGATGTCGAGCAGCGGTTTGGCCGCGTCGTGGCCGAGCTGGTCGCACATTGTTCCGAGATAAAGACAGACGACCAGGGGCGGAAACGGCCCTGGATCGACCGCAAGAGCGATCACCTTGCCGCCCTGCGGGAAGCGCCGGCCGGGGCCCGTGCCATCCTCCTGGCGGACAAGCTGCATAACTTGATCTCGATCGACATCGACCTTCGCGAAGGGCGCCCGGTGTGGAACGAGTTCCACGCCGGCCGTGATCAGGTGCTCTGGTACTACCATGCCATCATCGCAATTTGTGTCGGTGATTCCGCGGATTCCCGGTTGCAGCAGGTCGCGGCTCGCTGCCGCGAAGCTCTTGAGGAGATCGAGACACTGAAGAGGTGAACGGTAAGAACGTGGGCCCTGCTCGTCCCAGGGCGGCCGCGTTTTTTCTTTGCCGCAGTTGCCTGTTGATCCAGGATGGCTTGCCGGCTAAATTCAATATGTCGTTCCGAGCCGAACACACGCTCGGTCGACTTTCGGGTCGTGCTACCGTGGCACGACGGACTAGGGCCCGAAACCGCCCGAGGCTGGACTCCCGCGGGATCGGGGTGGCTAGAACGAAAGGAGGTGATCGCGTGTGTAGTGATAACCAGGGGCGGCTCGCCTAACGGCAGCCGACGGGTTGCCCGTCGGGCAGCCGCATTCTTGACCATAACCTTACGGTTTGGTTCGACCGGGCCCGATTCTTCCAGGTTTCGGGTCCGGTCGGATTGATCTCGTGTGGGCTTCTTGCAACGGATCGCTCGGTGAAGTAGGGGTGTTCGGTGTCCCGTTACGCGACGTCGACTTTTCATGGTTTGACCTTCGACCGCGGCTGGTGGTGGTCTTGGGCGTTTACCAGGCCTACAACAGGTTCCCGGGCTGAGGACGGCGTGTCTACCTGACCCCTCTCGACTTTCCAAGCATACACCCAGGCCCCGGAACCTGCCCTTCAGGTTTCGGGGCCTTTTTGTTGATCGTGTTCTATTGATCGATTTGTTGATCGTGTTCTATTGATCGAATCGATTGTTGGCAGCGTGACTGGTACCAGCCTGGTGTCCAGGTCAGAGCCGGATTCCAGGAACGCCATCGACCTGGTGGGAGGGCGAACGACCGTGATCGTGGTCATGAAAGTAGATGCGACGATGGCTCAGATTGATCACATGGCGCAGCGCATCACCGCATTGGGGCTGACGCCCCAGGTGATTCACGGCAAGCACCAGACAGTCATTGCGGCGCTTGGCCAGGAACGGGCGGGGCTGACCGAGGTGCTCGAGCCAGGCGAGGGGGTCGAGAAGGTCCTGCCGATCATGGCCCCGTACAAGCGTGCTTCTTCGGAGCTCACGCGAGAACGAACCGTTGTCAAGGCCCGGGGCCTCGAGGTCGGCGGCACCAGGGTGACGGTCATTGCCGGCCCCTGTTCGGTGGAGAGCGAAGAGCAGATCGTGGTCCTGGCCCGCGAGCTCAAGCTTCTGGGCGCGACCGGTTTGCGGGGCGGCGCGTTCAAGCCCCGGACCAGCCCCTACAGCTTTCAGGGCCACAAGGAGCTGGGGCTGAAGATGCTGGCCACCGCGCGGGCCGAAACCGGATTGGCGATTGTCACCGAGGTCATGGCTCCGGAGCACGTCCCCATGGTCGCCGAGTACGCCGACGTGCTCCAGATCGGTGCCCGCAACATGCAGAACTACCAGTTGCTCCAGGCCGTCGGCGACTCGGGTAAACCGACTCTCCTGAAGCGCGGGATGAGCGCGACCCTGGAGGAGTTCCTGCTTGCCGCCGAGTATATCCTCGATCGGGGCAATCCCAACGTCATGCTCTGCGAGCGGGGCATCCGCACCTACGAGGACCACACCCGGTTCACCCTGCCGCTGGCCACGGTGCCCTATCTTCACGACAAGAGTCACTTGCCGGTCGTCGTCGATCCGTCGCACGGCACCGGCAAATCGAAGCTGGTCATCCCGATGTCCCGGGCCGCTGTCGCCGCCGAAGCCGACGCCCTGATCCTCGAGGTCCACGACGACCCAGAGCACGCCGTCAGCGACGGCGCCCAGTCGATCACGCCGGCCGCCTTCGGACAGCTCATGGATCAGTGCCGCCGGATCGCCGAGGCCGTGGATCGGACCCTCTGATTCTTCGTGGTTCACGATGTCCAATTCACGACGCTCAAGCCTGGCACGGCGAGCAGGTCGGTATCCTCACTGACAACGAGGCATCGGCTCAGTGTGAGCGCGGGAGATTGATGAGATCGCCCATGGCACACGTATCGAGCAAGTATCGCCTCATTCGAACATCCCCTTGAGCCGCTCGGCCCTCTCGTCGAATCGGGACTTCTCCCAGTCCCGCCGCTCCCGCCGTGCGGCTTCCCAGGCAGCCTCCTCCTCCGGCGTGAAGCTGAGAGGTTCGAGCGAGTCGAACCAGGCGAGCCAGCGTGCGATCGACGCGGGGTCGTCGCCGAGAAGGTCACCCTCCGGATCGGTCACGAGCGATTCCTCGA
>JBAUOX010000763.1:0-4037 GCA_049579985.1 Isosphaeraceae bacterium
TTCAGCTTTCAACTCCTCGGGGGTAACCTGAAGGGCGTCGACTTTCGCGTCACTCAGCGCCTTGAGGAAGCCAGCACGGGTCAGTCCCGCGATCTCGGCGCCCTTGCCCTGGGAGATCAAGCCACGATCGTACCAGAAGATTGCGGCGGCCAGGCGAAACGCACTCGCGAGGTTCTCAGTCGACGCGGCAATCTCGGGTGGCAAGTGATCCGGGACTTCAATCGTGATCGTTCTCATGGGATGCCTCCAGACACGATTATAACCCCAGGCTCTCCTTCCGGACCAGCACGCCATCGACCCAGCGCTTCTCATCGATGCCCGGCGGGTAGAGGGCGGAGAGAGACTGGGCGAGTTTCCAGAACCGGGCGTCCTTGCCGATCCCTGACACCGATCGGGAAATCAGAGCCAGGTTCGATCGTCAGGCGAGCGCCACTAAACAGCGGCCCCTTCCTTGGTCTCTTCCCATCCTGATGCGCAAAACTGTATTCTTCTTTGTCTCGTTCCGCCGAAGAGCCATGCAGGCATGGGTCTTGTTCCTCGTTTCGATCGAGCGAGGAACCCCCATGCCGGACTTATCACTTCCGTCATTGGCTGTCTGACATGAGCCAGCTTGGGAGGCTCCCTGTCGGTTCCTTGCGCGGCCTGGCTGTGGCACGCGTCGGTGTGTCGGACCGACGCGCGCAAGTGGAAAGAAAGGCGACTCGCTGGGCCGCACAACTCCAGGGGTAAGCCATTCGTGCTTGCCGATCCAAACGCAGTAAGCATGGACGTTCATTGACAGGAATGGGTTCGCGGAAACTACGCGCATCAGCAGGGACCGGTCTGTGTGCGACAAGGGTGCCTCACCATTCGTCCCGGTCATGGCTCGATGACTGAACGACCTGCCGAATCGGACTCAGCAGATCGCAGCTTCGAACGCTTCTGAATCGCTTCCCATAAAAGGGGTTACGGCAAATCGCCGTCGACGAATGACGTTCGGTCAGAGTTCTGGTTAGCGAGTCTTCAAACGACTCGCCGCGGGAGTCTGATGGTCCGTAGCAGTTCGACCGGACCAACGCACCTGGCCGAGCCTCTTCCGCTAGACAGACCAGGTGAGATCGGTGAGATTCAGGGACCGGCAGGACTCGGCACTGAAGGTCAAGACCGAAGAACAGGAATGAGATGCCGCATCCCGAATCCGACCGGCTCCGCCACGCACTGGAGCGCTGTGCCTCGCGGGCCGTCCGGTGGTCCGGCGTGATCTATCGCTCGGCATCCCCCCGTTACGCGAACAAGGACGATCTCCTGACTGGCGCTGGCAGTAAGACCGCCGGTGGCCGTTGGAACCCGCCCAAGAGTTTTCCGACCGTCTACTCGAGCCTTGACCTGCACACGGCGCTCGACGAAGTCCTGGACCATTTCCGGTACTACGGGTTCCCGATCGAGTCCGCGATGCCGCGGGTCAGCGTGTCGGTCAGGGCTCGACTCGTCCGAGTGCTCGACCTAACCGACGGGAAGACCCGCTCCGCCCTCCGCGTCTCCGAGCGTCGGATGCTCGATGAGCCGTGGCGGGAAGAGCAGAAGGCGGGTCGCGAGGCGCTCACTCAGGCCCTGGGACGAATCGGGCACGAGCTTGGCTGGGAAGCATTCCTGGTCCCATCGGCCGCGAGGAGAGGAGGGGTGAACCTCATCATATTCCCCACGATTCTCTCACGGCGGAGTTCGCTGGAAATCATCAATGTGGGGGAATTGCCGCGTCGAGACTAGGTGTTATTGCAAATCTGCATGCAGATCCTTTGACACCGCCGCTTGTCCCTGGCACAATGAGGGCGGAGGTTCTTATGGCGACCAACAAGAAGAAGGCCGTTGCGAGGAAGATTACCGGGCCCGGGGACGCGTTCCGGCCCGCGCAGCCCTTGTCCGTTAGCACGGTGCGCGGGCGACTCGGCCTCAGCCGCAAGCTCTTCTCCCGCCTCGCCGGTTTCTCGGAACGGGCGATCGCCGACTGGGAGGGCGGGAAGCCGGTGAGCGAGCCGGGCCTCCGGCGAATCAGGGAGCTCGACCGGTTCCGCGAGCGACTCTCCGAGGTCGTGGCGGCGGACGCAATCCCGGCGTGGCTCGACGCGCCGAACGAGGCGTTCGACGGCCTCAAACCTCTCGAGGTCATCGAGCGGGGCGAGATCGACCGTCTCTGGAATATGATCTTCTACCTGGAGTCCGGTGTCACAAGCTAAGGACCATCCCTCTGTCTTGGGAGGTCCTCTGATTCCTCTGAATCCAAGGCCGTCCGTCACGCAGGTTGGAGAGCGATGAGCGGTGGCGCAACTGGGCTTGGGGGATACATCTATCAGCAGGACTATCTTGCCTACCGAGTCTTGGCGTCAGTAGTGGCAAGGACGCTCGATGGCAGCGCTCTACAGTCACTCCAGTCGTTTAAGATCGAAGGTGGAGTGTCGGAATCAGGCCCCAGTTGGGATCTCGCCTTGAGCAACAATCCCGGGAGTATCGAACTACTTGAATGTAAGGACACCGAGATCACGAAGGGCGACCGAGCCATCTTCTACAAACGCGTGCGAAGGGTGGTTGCCTCTGGCGTTGACGCTGAGACCATCCAAGTTGGTTGGGTTACTGATCGCGGAAAGCAAGGCAACATCCTGACGCATCTGGTGGGGATGACTGGCCTCGTCGATGGCATTCACACAATCCCGGAGTCTGCACCCACCAGCGTGGTCTCTGCCGCCACGGCCCTCGGCGAAGCCATTTACTTTCTATGCCATCCTGATCCCTTCGGTGGTGAGGAAGAGAAATACGATCCAGTTCCCCTCGCCTCGGCAAAATCGCTGCTGAGACGGCTCAGGGTGGACCCCTGGTCTGCACCGTCACTCCGCGACACGGTCATGCATCTAGTCGACAAAGTCTTTCAAGCCGGAACAGCCGAGTCACTGATCCAGTACATACGAGGCCACCTGACGAGCGAGATTCGAGACAAGGGAGTAGCGTCCAATACATTGGACGGGTTCTTGGAAGAGGTGGGAACCTTGTCGGTGATGGTGTCAGTGGAAGGATCCCTCAAGCGGTTTCTGCAGATGTACTCTGCCTCCGCGCAGCACATTCCGTCGGCGGGATCGATTGTTTGGGCTCGTCTCCCTAACAGCCCGAGGAAAGAATGGACCATCGCTGAGCGTGCCCCTAACTATTCCACACAGGACTCCCACGTCGTCGTTGCTCCTCAAGGGATCGGAAAGACCGTCCTGAGCCAGCAAGCGTTCGTGCATGTCGCGAAGTCGTGGAACAAGCATCGAGTGCTCCGAGTTGAAGCGGCACTGCTGGAGGAGGCAGAGACCAGGGACCTTGTATCGGTCTGCACAGTGCTTTCGGGCCTCGGGCCAACCTGGCTCTCAATCGACGGATTGGATGCGATCGAGCGGAGCAGGTCCGGTATTTGGCAGACGACGATCGACCGGCTTCTGGCAAACCCTCGCCTCACTCTTCTGATGACAGCGAGAGAAGAGGTGCTCGAGGCCGGAGAGTGGCTTCAGCGGCTGACGACGAGCTTGCCCTCGGTCCTTCTGAAGCCACTGAGCGTCGACGAAGTTCGTAAGGCATTCCAGGACGCCGGACTCAATCCTCCGCAGAACGAGTCGCTCCTCAAAGTGTTGCGAATCCCCTTCTTATTGTCCCTATACGCACGGATCGCGACCCCGTCAGAGCTGCCGCTCGAGGCTAGTGGAGAGGTGACTGCTTTCCAAGTGGTGGAGAAGTTCTGGTCGATGAGAGTCTGCGCCCCGAGTATAGGACACCGCCTCGTTGGAGAGCCTGACGAGTCGTTCGCTGCAAAGAGGGCTGCCGCCAAATACCTAGCCGAGAGGACTCGAGAAGGGCTTCTGGCCATCGAGCGCCCGGATCGCGACTTACTTGTTCAAAAAGGGATCCAGATGCTGCTGCACGAGGGGGTCTTGGTCGCCCAAGGGACCTACAGTGTTCGCTGGTTCCACGATTGGCTCCTAGAATACTCGCTCGTTGATCTTATCATATCGGACATCGAGTCCATCGGGCCC
>JBAUOX010000764.1:0-5899 GCA_049579985.1 Isosphaeraceae bacterium
GGCTCAAGACGAAGTCCTTGCTGGGGTGGGCGCGCCGCCAGAGTCCGCACCATCGCCATTGCTGGGCACTCTCCACCAGTTTGGCGCGCACGGCGTTGGCCTCGACGTAGCGGCAGAGCGTGAGGAAATACTTGTCCTCTGCCACGGGAAAGCTCTTGAATCGCCCCTGGTACAGGTGTCCTGTTCCCCGGCGGTGATACTGCTCGTGGTGCCGGCGGACGTGCGTCACCCCGACCCACCCCATCAGCCGCCCCAGCGCGACGTCGGTCCTCGGCCGGACCACCAGATGCCAGTGATTGGGCATCAGGCAGTAAGTCAGCAGAGCCACCGGATAACGCTTCAGCCCCTCCATCAGCACCTGCTCGAAGTCGTCGTAGTCGTCCTCCGTGTGAAACAATCGCAGGCGTCCGTTCCCCCGATTGAGGACGTGGTAGATCATCCCAGCTTCAATGGATCGAGCGGTTCGTGGCATCCAGACAGCTTCGCCGATTCTCCCCCAACCTGTCAATATCAGTGACGTCCCTTTTTCCTCGCTTCCACTTATACGCCATCCAGGCCAGCTATCAGGCCGGGGGAGCCACCTGGAACGATTGGCACCCCAAGGTTCGCGAGCTGCTCCTGTCGAAGCAGAACGGCGACGGAAGCTGGGACGTCCCTCCCGGCACCGCCGAATCCAACGAGGGCGTTGTCGGCCCCAACAAGGTCTACTGGACTGCCATGACCACGCTCGTCCTCGAGATCTACATGCACTTCCTGCCGGCGTATCAACGGTAGCGGTAGGGCGGGTCAGCGCAGCGCAACCCACCGGGGTCCGAGCAATGCCCAAAAACCGGGTACACAGAATCGACTTGGCAAAACAGGCAATCTGCTTTAGACTAGATGCATCAGACCAGTTACGACGAGGAGTCATTTCATGAAATCTGTGGGCACGTACGAAGCCAAGACCCACCTGCCCCGCCTGCTCTCGCAGGTCGAGAAAGGGGAGTCCATCACGATCACCAAACGTGGCAAGCCCATAGCCAAGCTGGTGCCCGCTGACGCGGCCGAGCAGAAGGACGTGAAGCAGGTCATCGAGGAGATGCTGAATTACCGCGACCAGCACGGCCCCGTCCTGGGGGATGATCTCACGATCCGCAAGATGATCGAGGAGGGACGGCCTTGAGCAAGAAGAAAGGAATCGCCACACGCTCACCGGAAGGGCTGGTGCTTGACTGCTCCATCGTCATGGCGTGGTATTTCGTCGATGAGAGCAGCGAATATGCCGATGGAGTCGCCCGGCGACTGCCGCAGCAAGCCGCGTTCGTTCCGCTCAACTGGCCGCTGGAAGTTGCCAATGTGCTCTTCATGGGCGAACGCAGAAAACGCTCCACGCAGACCCAGGCCGCACGGCTGTTGAAAACGCTGAAAGGTTTGCCGATCACGCTTGACGATGAGACCAACCTCCACGCCTGGAACATCACGCTGAGCCTGGCTCGCGCCCACGACTTGACCGCCTACGATGCGGCCTATCTGGAACTGGCAATACGGCGAGGATTGCCGCTGGCGAGCCTGGACGACAAGCTGAAAACGGCTGCCAAGGCTGTCGGCGTGCCGCTCTACGGCATCCACTAAAAGGGTGACGGGGGTCAGATCCATTTGACTGGACACGGGCTTGGCCGCGAGGGTAGGTTTTTCTGTTGAGAATGCAGTCGCGAATCGGTCTTGAGAGGGCACAACGTGAGTAACTTCGATTACGCGGCTCCGACGTCGCTGGCCCAGGCCACGGCCCTGCTCGAAGGGGCTCACGGAACGGCGCGGATGCTGGCGGGCGGGACCGACCTGATCGTGCAGTTGCGCGAGCATCTCCGCGACGCGGACCTGGTCGTGAATATCAAGAAAATCCCGGAGCTGATGGAGCTGAGCTACAGCTCACAACTGGGACTGCGGCTGGGAGGCTCCGTTCCTTGCCACCGCATTTACGAGCATGCGGCGATCTCGGTCGCATACCCTGCCCTGGCCGACGCGGCGCGCATCGTGGGCGGCTGGCAGATCCAGAGCCGTGCCAGCGTGGGCGGCAATCTCTGCAATTCCTCGCCGGCGGCAGACACGATTCCCGCACTGATCGCCCTGGGCGCGCAATGCGTGATCGCCGGCCCGAAAGGGCTGCGCGAGGTTCGCGCGGAATCCTTCTGCACCGCTCCGGGCAGGAATGTGCTTCAGAAAGGCGAGATCCTGGCGACAATCGTCGTCGCGCCGCCCGTTCCCTTCAGCGGTTCGGCGTACGAGCGTTTCATTCCGCGGAACGAGATGGACATCGCGGTCGCAGGCGCGGCATCGTGGGTCAAGCTGAGCGCCGACGGCACAACGATCGAGCAGGCCCGGATCGGCCTGGCGGCCGTTGCCCCGACGCCGCTCTTCGCCGCCGAGGCCAGCCAGTGGCTGTCGGGGAAGCCTGCCACCGAGAAGACCTTCGAGCTGGCGGGAGAGCTCGCCAGAAAAGTCGCCTCGCCGATCAGCGATATGAGGGGCACCGCCGAGTTTCGCCTGCACCTGGTCGGCGTCCTGATCCGTCGAACCTCGGAAAAGGCCGTCGAGCGAGCACGGGGGTGATCGTCGCCGTTCGCTCCTCACCGAAACCACGTTTGGGTCACTCTCCCGGAGAACACGAGGAATCACTGTGTCCAAGAAGGTGCACGTTACTACAACCGTGAATCACGAACCGGTCGAGTTCCTCTGTGAGCCGCGGCAGAGCTTGCTGGAAGTTCTTCGTGACACCGTGCGGCTGACGGGGGCCAAAGAGGGCTGCAACAACGGCAACTGCGGCGCCTGCACGGTGATCTTCGGCGGTGTGCCGGTCAACAGTTGCCTCGTGCTGGCCGTCGAGGCGGAGGGAGCGACCATCGAGACTGTCGAGGGCCTTGCCGATCACGGCCACCTACATCCCATCCAAAAGTGCTTCCTGGAAGGCGCCGCGTTGCAGTGCGGGGTCTGCACGCCCGGCTTCCTGGTCGCCGCCAGGGCACTACTCGACCATAACCCTGATCCCACGGAGCACGACATTCGTTTCAGCCTGGCCAACAACCTCTGCCGCTGCACGGGCTACGACAAGATCGTCAAGGCCGTCCAGGCCGCCGCGAGGGAATTGCAGTCGCTGGCGAAATGACAGCGGCTGCCCTGCCCTGCTCTGTATCACCGCCGTGACATCGCCGCATACGGAACGCATGAAGATCAAGGGCCCATGCCATGTCTCACACTGACGAGCTTTATCTCGGCAAGACGAGTTACCAGGTTCTCGGCAAGCGCCCCCTTCGCCACGACGGCGCCGACAAGGTGACCGGCAAGGCGGTCTACGCGGCCGACGTCCAGTTGGCCAACATGGCCCACGGCAAGATCGTCCGCAGCCCGCACGCCCATGCCCGGATCAAGTCGATCGATGCCAGCGAAGCAGTGAAGATTCCCGGCGTGTTTGCCGCGGTCACCGCGGCGGATTTCCCCGACCTGGAAAGCCGCAGCGAGGTCATGGGCGAGGGGGGCCCCGTGAACGTCGCTCACATGGCCGCGAACTGCCTGGCGATGGGCAAGGTCCTCTACAAGGGCCACCCCGTCGCGGCCGTGGCCGCGGCGAACGTCCACCTGGCGGAAGAGGCGGCAGCGAAGATCCAGGTGGAGTACGAGGTCTTGCCCAGCGTCACGTGGGTTCTGGACGCGATGAAGGACGACTCGCCGCTGCTGCACGCAGACCTGCGCACCGATTCCATGGGGAAGAAGGGCGATCGGTCAACCAACGTCGCGCTTCATCTCCAGTTCGAGAAGGGGAACGTCGCCGCGGGTTTCCAGCAGGCGGACATCGTGGTGGAGCGCGAATTCCGGACAGCCAGCGTTCACCAGGGCTACATCGAGCCGCACGCGACCGTCGCGCTCTGGAACGAGGACAACCGCCTGAAAATCTGGGCGTCGACCCAGGGCGCGTTCAATTGCCGGCAGCAAGTGGCCGAGATACTGCGGATTCCCGTGTCGCAGTGCGTTGTCGTGCCCTGCGAGATTGGTGGCGGGTTCGGGGGCAAGATCGCCGTCTACCTCGAACCGGTCGCGGCGCTCCTGAGCCGTAAATGCGGGCGGCCAGTGAAGCTGGTGATGCAGCGCAACGAGGTCTTCGAGGCGACGGGACCGACTCCCGGCTCCTTCCTGCGCGTCAAGCTCGGTGCCACGAAGGATG
This sequence comes from Isosphaeraceae bacterium, assembly GCA_049579985.1. Classification (GTDB taxonomy): domain Bacteria; phylum Planctomycetota; class Planctomycetia; order Isosphaerales; family Isosphaeraceae; genus Aquisphaera. The sequence continues at coordinate 4,196 of JBAUOX010000764.1, forward strand.
GCAAGCTGACAGCCGGTGAGGCGTGGCTGGCGTACGACTGCGGCGCCTTTCCGGGCGGGGTCATCGCTCCGGGCTGCATGTGCGTCTTCAGTTGCTACGAGCTGCCGAACGCACGGGTCGATGGCTTCGACGTGCTCAACAACAAGCCCAAGACCCAGGCCTATCGGGCTCCCGGCGCAACCCAGGCAGCCTTTGCCTGCGAGCAGGTCATCGATGAGCTGGCCGGGACGCTGGGCATCGACCCGCTCGAGTTTCGCCTCAAGAATGCGGCCAGCGAGGGAACGCGGCGGGTCGATGGTCCGGTCTATCCCCGCGTTGGCCTGGTCGAATGCCTGCACGCGGCGAAGCACAGCGATCACTGGAAGTCACCGCTTTCCGGGACCAATCGCGGCCGGGGAATCGCCGCCGGATTCTGGTTCAACATCGGCGGTACGTCGAGCTGCTCGGCCAGCGTCAACGGCGACGGCATCGTGACGCTCGTCGAAGGCTCGACCGATATCGGCGGCACGCGAACCAGCATCGCCATGCAATTGGCCGAAACGCTGGGCATCGGCGCCGGCGACGTCTTGCCGCAGGTGGCCGACACCGACTCGGTCGGCTACACCCTCCTGACCGGTGGCAGCCGCGTCACCTTTGCCACGGGCCTGGCCGCGTACACGCTCGGCCTCGACCTCCAGGAGCAGATGAAACAGCGAGCCGCGACCATCTGGGAGTGCGAGCCGGCGGCCGTTGAAGTCAAGAACGGCGTTTACAGCCGGAATGGCGACTCGTTGACGTTCAAGGAGCTGGCAGCGAAGATTTCCGAGCTCGGCCTTGATCCGGTCGTGGGCCGCGCCTCGGTCTCGCCGGAGGGCTCGACCAATGCATTCGGCGTGCACATCGCGGATGTCGAGGTCGATCCCGAGACCGGCAAGGTGACGGTTCTGCGGTACACGGCCATTCAGGATGCCGGCAAGGCCGTGCATCCCAGCTATGTGGAAGGCCAGATGCAAGGCGGCGCGGTCCAGGGCATCGGCTGGGCCCTGAATGAGGAGTATTTCTTCGACCGCAAGGACCAGATGCGCAACGCCAGCTTCCTCGACTATCGCATGCCGACCTGCCTCGACGTGCCGATGATCGAGACGATCATCGTCGAGGTCCCCAATCCGTCGCACCCCTTCGGCGTGCGCGGGGTCGGCGAGACGCCGATCGTCGCTCCGCCCGCCACGATCGCCAATGCGATCCACAAGGCCACCGGAGTGCGCATGACCGAGCTGCCGATCTCGCCTCCTGCTCTCTGGAAGGCGCTCTCCGAGAAGTCCTGAACCAAGGGCCGTCCCATGCCCGTTGTCTTCATCCCCACGCCGCTCCGCGATCTGACGGCAGGCGCCGCCGAAGTGACCGTCGAGGGATCCACGGTTCGCGCCGTGATCGACGCCCTGGACCTGCGGTACCCGGGCATCAAGTCGCGTCTCTGCCGCGAGGATTCCCTGGCCCCCGGCCTCCAGGTTTCCATCGACCACGTCATGACCACGCGCGGCCTGCGTGCCACCGTGCGACCCGACAGCGAGGTGCATTTCCTGCCGGTCATCGGTGGCGGATGAAGCTTCAAGTAGAACGGAATTCATTCCGTTACTCGAATCGAACGGAAAGTAGTTACTCGAATCGAACGGAAAGTAGTTACTCGAATCGAACGGAAAGTAGTTACTCGAATCGAACGGAAAG
>JBAUOX010000765.1:0-9783 GCA_049579985.1 Isosphaeraceae bacterium
ATACGGTTGATCGAGAGCCCTCCTGCTGCGGCGCGGCGGCTGATCTTTCTGGGAACCGGAACGTCCACGGGCGTTCCGGTCCTGGGGTGTGATTGCTCGGTCTGCACCTCGAGCGATCCGCGCAACCAGCGGACCCGGACCAGCGTGCTGCTGGCTTTCCCGGCCGGTAATCTCCTCATCGACACGACGCCCGAGATGCGGATGCAACTGCTCCGCGAACGGGTGCGGCGGGTGCACGCGATCGCCTTCACGCATCACCATGCCGATCATCTGTTCGGGCTGGACGACGCGCGCTTGTTCCCGAAGTGGATTGGCGGTCCGGTTCCCGTCTTCTGCGAGCAGAACACCGAAGAGTGCATCAAGCGCGTCTTCTCGTACGCGTTCCGCGAAGACGCCGAGCCCTGGCCGGCGGGCTTCGTGCCCAAAATCCACTTCGTGAGAATTCAGCCGGGATTCCCGTTCGAAGTGCTTGGCCAGCAGGTCATGCCGATCCGGCTCGATCATGGCCCGTTCACCGTGCTGGGCTTTCGCGTGGGCAACCTTGCCTACTGTACCGACGTCAACCGCATTCCCGACGAAAGCTGGAGCCTGCTGGAGGGACTGGACACGCTGGTTCTGGACGCACTCAGGTTCAAGCCCCATCCCACGCATTTTTCGCTGCAAGAGGCGCTTGCCGTGATCGACAGGCTGAAACCGCGGCGAACGCTGTTCACTCATCTTTCCCACGATCTGGATCACGGCCCCACCGAGGCCATGCTTCCGGCGGACGTGGGTCTTGCTTACGACGGGCTGGGCGTGGAATTCTAGACTCGGGGTGGATAGAGTGCACAGAGTTCATGAGTTTCGATCCAGAAGCAGAGGGTGGTGCTGGACCGATGCCCGCCTGCCAGACCATGCAAAGCAAAGCAGGCCTGGCGTTTTAAGCCCCGTGAGGAGTAAGGCGCCCCATGTCTCCCGATCCCAACTTGGTCGAACGCTTGGAACGTTACGGGCAAGGACACTTGCTGGCGTGGTGGAGCGACTTGACCGATGCCCAGCGGGTCCGGCTTCAGGCAGAGATCGCGACGATCGATTTTGATCAACTGAGCGGCCTGATCGGCGATCTGGTTCGAGGAGAATCCGCGGCGGCGGTCGAGCCCGACCGCGTCCAACCGATCGAGGTGATCCGGCAGCCGCAGACCGACGGCCAGCGGGTGGCTCGTCGCCGTGCCGAGGAGATCGGGGCCGAGACGCTGGCGGCCGGTGAGGTCGCCTTGATCGTGGTCGCCGGCGGAGCGGGCACCCGACTGGGCTTCGACGGCCCCAAGGGAACCTTCCCCATCGGCCCGGTCTCCGGGGCCAGCCTGTTTCAGATCCATGCCGAGAAGATCGTCGCCCTGGGGCGGCGGCATGGCCGCACGCTGCCGCTCTACGTCATGACGAGCCCCGAGAACCATGCGGCCACGATCGCGTTCTTCGAGGCCAACCACCGCTTTGGACTGGATCACGTGCGGTTCTTCACCCAGGGGCAGATGCCGGCTGTGGACAGGGTCACCGGCAAGGTCTTGCTGGCCGCCAAGGATTGTGTCGCCCTCAGCCCCGACGGCCATGGCGGCACGCTCGCTGCGCTGGCTGCCCCGGGCCCGGATGGCTCGCCCAGTTGCCTGGACGAGATGCGCGAGCGGGGCATCCAGACCCTCTACTATTTCCAGGTCGACAATCCCCTGGTCCAGATCGCCGATCCGGCCTTCCTGGGCCTGCACCGGCAGGCCGAGGCCGAGATGTCCTTCAAGGTCATCGAGCGGCTTTCGCCCGACGAGAAACTGGGTGTGGTCGTGATCGTTGACGGCCGTCCCCAGGTGATCGAGTACTCCGACCTCCCGCCCGAGCTGGCTGGCAAGCGTGAGCCGGACGGGCGGCTGTCGCTCTGGGCGGGGAGTATCGCCATCCATGTTCTGGAGCGCCCGTTCATCGAGCGGATCGTCGGCGAGCACCACCTGCCGTTCCATCGCGCAATCAAGAAGGTCCCTTATGTGGATGAGACGGGACGGACGATCCAGCCGGCGGAGCCCAACGGCGTGAAATTCGAGCAGTTCATCTTCGACGCCTTGCCCCAGGCCAGACGGTGGACGATCGTCGAGACCGACCGGTCGAGTGAGTTCGAGCCGCTCAAGAACGCGGTCGGTCCTGACTCTCCGGCGACCGTGCACCAGCGCATGAGCGACCTGTTTGGCAACTGGCTCGAGCAGGCCGGGGCGACAGTTCCGCGCCGCGCCGACGGCTCGATTCCGTTCGCCATCGAGATCAGCCCGCTCTTCGCCCTCGACGCCCAGGATCTGAAGTCCAGGCTCGAGCCAGGGCTCATCGTCGAGCGGCCAATCTATTTGCGTTGATGATGATGCGACCAGTGTGAGTTCCAGAAACTCGCCGGGAGCGACAAGGCCGAATTGGGCAGGAAACCCGCTACACCGGCCAGGGAAAACCAAAACCAGGACGTCTCATGCTGCACGCGATCATCATGGCGGGAGGAAGTGGCACGCGGTTCTGGCCCAAGAGCCGTCGCGATCGACCCAAGCAGCTCCTCAAGCTCTTTGGCGACGCGACGATGCTCCAGCAAACCGTGGCCCGGATCGAGCCCCTGGTCCCCAGGGAGCGGGTTGTGATCGTCACCGGTGCCGACCAGGCGGAAGCCACCCGCGCCCAGCTTCCCGAGCTGCCCCCCGAGAATATCGTCGCCGAGCCCTGCCCGCGCGACACAGCCGCTTGCGTTGGCCTGGCCGCCTGGATCGTCCGCAAGAAAGATCCCCATGGCACCATGATCGTCATGCCCGCCGACCACGTCATCGAGCCGGCCGCGGTCTTTCTGGCCACGGTTCGGGTCGCGTCGTCGGTCATCGAGAACGATCCCACGGCCCTGATCACCTTTGGTATCAAGCCGACCCGCCCCGAGACCGGCTATGGCTACATCGAGCGCGGCGAGTTGCTGGAGACCCGCGAGGGAATCGCCGTGAACCGCGTGGTCCAGTTCCGGGAGAAGCCCGACCGCGCCACCGCCGAGAGTTTCGTCGCCGCCGGCAACTTCGCCTGGAACTCGGGGATCTTCCTCTGGAAAGCCCGGACCATCCTGGATGAGCTGGAGCGGCACCGGCCCCAGCTCGCCGCCGCCCTGGCCCGGGTCGGCGCTGCGCTCGGCAGCGCCTCGGAACGCGAGGTCATCGCGCTGGAATATCCCCGCATGGAGCGCGCCCCGATCGACAAGGCCGTGATGGAAAAAGCCGCGAACGTGCGCGTGCTCGAAGTCCGTTACGACTGGAACGACGTCGGCGACTGGCGATCCCTGGCCGACTTGCTCCCCCAGGACCCGCGGGGCAACGTCATCCAGGGCGACGTGCTCGCCCACGAGACCACGAACTCGATCATCATCTCCGACGACGGCGGCCTGATCGCCACGCTCGGCCTCGACGACGTCGTCGTGGTCCAGTCCGGCAAGGCGACCCTGGTCGCCCGCCGCAGCCAGCTCGACAAGCTGAAAGGGCTGGTCGAAGATCTCGGGAACAAGGGTTATGGGGAGTATCTGTGAACGCATGAATACAAATTTATCCAAAGACCTGGAGCGGTTCGTCCAGGCCAAGGTGCGAAGCGGCCGGTTCACCTCCTCCGACGAGGCGGTCACCGAGGCCGTGCGTTTGCTCCGGCAGCGGGAAGAAGCCGAAGAAACCCGTGTGCTGAGGGAATCCGCCAAGGCCTGGAGGACATGCGGGCCGGGCGAGGACGGCCCGCAGAGGAGGTGTTCGAGGATATCCGCCGTGAGTTCAACCTTCCCCCGGACTCATGACCTACCGTTGCTGTTTGGTTGCGCGAAACCGACGGAATCGCTCCGGCGCGAGGTTTGCCAGCCGCGGAGCGGCGGAAGTTCATAGCCTGGCGGCGTCAGCCCCAGGGGAGGTGAAATCGAGAGGGAACCACCAGCTTTGTTGACCTGAGCCCCCAACGGGGGCGACAGATGAACGCGTGCCGGACGATCGCCGGGTTGCGATCAGACACCGCCAGACCTCTCCCTCTGCCGCCCCCTTCGGGGGCTCGGGGTTATCGTTGCTCGGGTCGGGATTCCTGGGGCTGACGCCGCCAGGCTATGAACTGGCGCCCCGTACGGGGCTGGGGAACGGCGGGCGATGTATCGGGAAGTTCTCTCGCCGCGCCGCAAGCAATCGCGCGGCTCGCGCCAAACCGGCAATTCGTCCAGTTCCTTCCGTTGATCCTGGCGCAGGTGCTCGCGATCCTGGGTCTCTGGCGTTTCGGACTGGCTCGGGATCAGGGCCCCGACCTGGCAACGAGAGGGTGCCCCGCCAGGAGTCGCGAAGCATCCCGCGCCGCCGCCAACGCCTCGACGGCATAGCGCTGCCGCTCGCGATTCCCGAAGATAGGAAAGAGTGACACGCCCTTCGGTCCCACGACCGCGGCCGCAGCCAGATCTCCGGCGATGCCCAGGGCGACGGCGGGATCGTCGGGCCGGAGGGCCTTCCGCTCCCGGGCTGTGTTGACGGCTTCGGCGGGGCGCCCGAGAGCCAGCAGGAGCCGGAAAAGCTGTCGCAGCCGCTCATCGAGAAACTTCTGGTGCTTGATCTCCCCGGGCTCGCGGGCACAGACCTGGTGCTGATAGGCCATACACTTCTGGTACGCTTCAACCGCCTCGGCGGTCCGTCCCAGATTCTCGAGTGCCTCGCCCAGGCGATGCCAGGAGCCGGCGCAATCACTCTGCCAGCGGACGAGATTCGGGTCGTCGCCGCGGATCTCCTCCCGAATCGCGATGGCGCTTCGGTAGGGCTCGAGCGACTCGGCGGGATGTCCGGTGTCGACCATCAATCGCCCCAGGACGTGGTAACTGGTCGCCAAGGACACTCTGATGTCACGGTCGTGCCGCCGGACGCGCGTCAGCTTCTCGAAAATCGCGATCGCGCGGCGGAAATCGCGAATGGCCTCGGCCGTCCGGTCCGTGCGGTCTTCCAACGTCGCGGCCCAGTAGTAGCAAAACCCCAGCTCCTCCTGAACGCCGAGATCCGAAGGACGCTCGCATGCAATCGGTTCGATGAGCTCAAAGGCGCGCCGATGTGACGCGGTCGCCTCGCTCAGACAATCGTCGCGAATCACGTTTGCACTCCACACGTGGACGCGCGCCAGCCATCGACGGGCACGCTCGCTGCCGCGTTGCTCCCGCATCAGCTCCTCGGAGCGCGCCAGGGCTTGGCGACAGATTGGGACGGCTTCGAACCCGCGGCCGAGGCGAGCTTCCGCCTCCGCCAAGTTCAGCTCGGTCGTGATCCACGCCTCGCGAGCACTCAAGTGGCCCGAATACGCCTGCGTCTGCCGCACGTCCAACGCATGGATAACCTGCCATTGATCGACCGATTGCCGGAGCCGTGCTGCGCCCTCTTCGATGCGACTCATCCGGACGAGCAACGCCCCCTCGGCCGAGAGACATCTCGCGACGTAGTCCCGACCGGCGAGATACGTCGGATCGCGGCGGACGAGGCTCTCAAAGGATAAGCGGGTTTTCTCATAAGCAATCTGCCTTTCCTCAACCGAAGCGGTTCGATCGATAATGTGCATCGCGGCTATCGTGGCCGATGTCAGCGGCTCACGCAATTCGGGATAAATCTGGACTTGGTCAACGAGGGATGTCCGAGCCGAGTCGAGGATCGCATCCCTTCGACGCTGCAGGTCGTCGGGATGGTCCAGATCCTGTAGGGCAAGATCCAACGCAATCGACAGGGTGCCGATCCCGGAATTCAGGGCATGAAGGGCCTGGTCGCGCTGGGCGTCGGCCCTCCGCCAAGCGGAGGTCACAGCCGCGAAACCCAAGACGATAGCCAGGACCAGTGCCGCCGTCAGGCCGAACAGGACCGGCTTGCGACGACAAATCCGCCAGGCCGCACCGATCGGTCCAACGGGGCGGGCTTGAACCGGCTCGCCGCGTAAGAAGCGTCGCAGGTCGGCCGCGAAGTCAGCCGCGCTCGGGTAACGATCCCCCGGAGCTTTAGCCATCGCCTTGAGGCAGATCGTCTCGAGGCCGCGCGGGATCGTGTCGTCGAACCGCCGGGGCGGCCGGGGATCTTCCTCGCGGATCCGGACCAGCAGCATGTGCGCCGCGCCCAGGAACGGTCTCGTTCCGGTCAGCAGCTCGAAAAGGATGACACCCAGGCTGTAGACGTCGGTCCGCGCGTCGACCCCCTCCTTCGTGTCCCCCGTCTGCTCGGGGGCCATGAAAGCCGGCGTTCCGATCATCTGGCCGTCGATCGTCAGCGTCGCCTCGCCGGCATCGCTCTTGGCCAGGCCGAAGTCGGTCAGGTACACCTGGTCCTCGCGGTCGATCAGCACGTTCGAAGGCTTGACGTCCCGGTGGATCACCCCCATTCCATGCGCATGTTCGAGCGCCTCGGCCAGCGCGGCGACCCAGTCGGCGGCCCGGGCGAATCCGGGACGTCGGATGCCGAGCTCGTCGGCGAGGTTCCGGCCCTCGACCAGGGTGCTGACCAGGTATGGTTCGCCGTCGAATTGGCCGGCGTCGTGCACCGTGACGATGTGGGGATGGCGCAAGGTCGCCGCGCTGCGCGCCTCACGCAAGAACCGCTCGACGGCGCCCGGCGCATCGAGCACTCCGGCCCGGGGCCGTTTGACGGCCACCGCCCGATGGAGCGTGGTGTCCCACGCCCTGAAAACGACCCCGAAGGCGCCCTGGCCAATGACTTCCCCCAGCTCGTAGCGGCCGATGCGGGCCGGCGGCCGCGACGGCCGGTTCCTCGCGAGCCTCGGCCGCCATCCGCCGCCGCAAATCCAACTCGGCCATGACCAGCTCGCCGAGCGCCCGCGGGTCGTCGACAATTTCGGGGAATCGCTCGAGATACGACCCGAGGACTGAAGGCTCGCCCGCCTTGATCCGGAATTCCATCTTCTCGTGGACCAGCTCGATCAGTACGTCCTTCCGCTTCGTACCATGCTCGGGCACAGATTCTTGGTGTCAGTTCTTTTTTCGGGGATTATTGGGGGGATTCTTGGTGTCAGTTCTATTTTCGCCGAAAAAAGAACTGACACCAAGAATCCCTGCGCAAGGCCTGTCTAATTGAGATTCGACTTGAGTAGTTCCTGCACCGCGCGATGGGCCTGGTCGATCGCCGCATCGGTGTAGGCACGCCTCGCAGCGTCGGAGTTCGCAATCGCGATGCGCCCGAATCGCTTGCGGGCAATGACCCAGGGCTTGTCCTCCTCGGTCGGCCAGTCCGGGTCGATCATCGGGTCGCCCTCATCCGCGTAGCCGTGCGGCCAGCGATTGACAGTGATCTCTTCGATGTCGCGGGCCGGATCGAACCCTCCCCCCGAGAGCGCCCGTCCCAATTGCTCCCGGATCCGGCGCTCGAACATCTCGAACGTCGTCGCCAGGAGCTCGAATCGACCCACCTTGTTCTGACTTCGCTTCGGGAGGCCCGGCTTGCACGGCACCCGCTGGAGATGGAGGACCATCGGCTCAGTCGGCGAGCGCGGGTTGCGATACTCCCCGAGGGTCACCGGGAAATCCAGATCGATCGAGCTGAAATAGGCGGTGGGGCCGTAGATCTGGCTGATCCCCAGCCTCTGGAAGGAGGTCCAGTCCCGGATCAGGATGTTGGCGTAGACCAGCGGGACCTTCACGCCGTCGGCCAGCGCCACGCGTTGCCTCTCCGGCAGCTCCGGGCAGAGGCGGGGGATGATCGAGTGGTAGCACGCGAGGACGCAACGGCGGGCCCGGACCTGGCGGTCCGCCCCGCCGCGCACATAGAACACGGCCACCTCCCGCGAGTCCTCGGGGGTGCCGAGGTGGCGGACCTTGACGGCCGTGCTGTTGAGCCGGATCCGGATCGGGGAATCCGCCTCATCGAGCCGCGCGTAGTCGAAGCGCGCCGTGACGACATCCTCCATGGTGTTCCCCGGCGCCACGCCCGGGATGAGGGAGCGTACCAGGAGACGGGCGATCGAGGCATTGCCGTCCGGAAAATGAAAAATGTAGGGTTCCCAGCCCCCTTGCTGCCCCGGCTCTCCCCGCCGCCCGGTAAGGCCCATCCCTTGAAAACCAGGAAAGCCCAGCGACTCGAGGGCCGAGATCGCATCGATGCCGACGCCCGCCTCACCATGGGGCCGCTGCTGGAAGTAGGCGATCACCTGGGGATCGACCCTAGCGTAGTCTCTGAGGAAGTCGGCATAGCTGATCCTCTTCAGCCGGGCCCGCTTCTCGTCCGCCGAGAGGCCCGGCAGGTAATCCACCGGCTCCTCGTGGAGGCGGAGGAAATCGTGCCGAGCTTTCTCGGTGAAGGGCGCCTTGGCGGCGAACGCTCGCCGACGGGCCTTCTCGTCCCGGTCCCCCTCGCCAGTCTTGTCCTCGACCACCAGGCGATCAACGCCGAAGGTCTCCCTGTCGAAGAAGACGCCCTGACGGAGACCGAGAGAGTCGTAGAGATCCCGATCGAATGCCTTGTAGAACTTCTTGACGTCGATGCCGAGCTCCACCAGGAGCGCCTTGGCCACGGCGCTGTAATGCGCCGGTCCATCGATGGACTGGGTCCCCCCATAACCGATCAACAGCCGATCGGCGTGGCGGAATTCGTTGCGTTTGGCGTGGCCCCCGAAATCGTCGTGATTATCCAGCACCAAGATGCGGGCGTTCGGCCCCGCCGCCTTGCGGAAGAAGTAAGCCGCTGACAGGCCGCTGATGCCGCCCCCGACGACCACCAAATCGTAGACCTCATCGGGGTCGACGGTCGCGGTGTCCCAGGTCTTCCCATCGCGCAGCGCGTGGGCGACCTCCCAGGAACCGTCGTGGCTGCCGCGGAGCCCCATCCGCGCGGGGGGGTAATATCCAGGGGCCTTCTCGGGGGCGAATGCGGCGGGCTGCCCGAGCGCCTCGAACCAGGGATACGCCAGAGAGCCCGTCAGCGCGAGGCCGACGCCGTTCAAGAAATCCCGCCGGGTGATGGGTCGGTCCATGCCGAGGTCGCGGTCGCTGGGGTTGGCCATGGTCATTCAGCTAGAAATCAACAATGTCGAGGCTTTAGCCCGCGGAATCCACGCCACTTTCAGTGGCAGTGGAGGAGCGCCGTCCGGGGGCTTTAGCCCGTCCTCTAAAAGATGTTAAAAGATCTAAATGTTCTTGACTGGCCAGGCGTTAACTGGTACAGTCGAACCGTTGGACGTATACGGTTGCGGGTCCGGAAGGCTCCCGCGTAAAACGTCGGCCAAACCAGAGCCCAGACACTCCTGGCGAGGAGCCCCGGTTAGAACGCTCTGGCGATCGCGAGATCGAACCTACGCAGTCCTGTCGCGAGACAGGGCACAGGCCGCAAGTAAGTCGGTCGGGCATGGGCCCGATTAGCCTGAACTGGACACCTGGGCATGGATAACCCCCTCGCAAGAGGAGTCGGGTGAGCCGGAAAGCCTCGGGGCTTTAGCCCCCGTGGTATCTTACCGTGAGAGGGACCCACTCGAGCGTCCCCAGAGATCCACCGGGTGCGTTAACGTAACTAAGTTGGGCTACGGGCCGCAAGGCCTTCTCCGCGGCATCACCATCAATCGCCGTGTATGGCCTTGCGATAGCGAACGGACAAAAACCAACGGCCTCCGGTGACCGTCGGTTCAGCGGTGCGCCTTCTGACGCCTTATCCCGAAAAGAGCCGGACCACGTCCGGCTTGGTCACCTTGCCCATGGCGTTGCGAGGCAGCTCCTTCAGGGCGAGCAGCCGGGTGGGCAACTTGTACGGCGCCAGCCGATCGCCGGCCCAG
>JBAUOX010000766.1:0-2034 GCA_049579985.1 Isosphaeraceae bacterium
ACAGAGAGCGGGTCTCGGTCCAGGCATGGCGGCATCCTTTCCTTGCCGGGATTTTTGGGGAGTCCACTTCCTTCTACCAAAAGTCCGCCGAAACAACGACGTTATTTGTGAAACGGACCACTTAGGGGAAGGTCAGGGCCATGCCTAGCATTACTCTCACGATTTACCTTTACGACACGTCGAACAAACCGCTCCACCGGACAGGGATCGCGATGGACCTTTACGATGCGACGACGACCGTGTGTTTGGGCACCGACATTTCGAGAGACCTCAATCCTAATCCATCGGGCGTCCCGTCGAACGAGTGGGGTGGCAAGATCGTGCTGACAACGCCACTGCGCAACCCGATAGACATCGTCTTCCGAGACGCCATGTTCGAATACCCGGGCAACACCATGCGATATTTGAACGGCGATGTCGGAGGTCGGGTGGACGCTGACCTCGAGAAGTTGCCAACCCATGCCAGCGGCCACCCTCGTCCGCCCGCCTCTGCTGCTCCGGCAAGATTGGCGAGGTGGGTGGACACCGCACCCAAGTGGTCGTCGCCCGAGAAGCGGGCAGTCAAGCAGCTAATTTTTAACTACTGCGAGATCGTTGTCGCGCGAATGGAAGATCAGTCTGTTGGCCATTCGCTGGGGTCAACCCCCTCCCCCAGCACACCCATCTGGGCTCCACCTTCTTCTCTGACCCCGGTTACCGAAAATTGGTCCGCGGCACTCAAAAAGCTAGGGATTCCGCCATCGCTTCTTGAACAAGTCTGATCCAGTGCCTGGCTCAGGAACCTTCGGACCGCGTGCGTCGGTCTGATCGACCGAAGCCATTCGCTCCGATGGGCGTCACCTCGAAGCCAGTGCGTCCGCTTGTGCAGATCGCGCACACCTGAACCAACGCTCAGACCCGACCGTTGGTTTTTATCCGTTTGCCATCCGAAGGCCGAGTCCGTGGAGCGCGGTGCGACGTCTCGGGCAAGATCGTTGAGGTTCGACACAAAATGATGTTCCGTGAACAATGAGGGTCTGAGCGAGATCGATGGTCCGTTCCCCGTTCCACCACCTAGAGACAACAGGGAACGGAACGACAATCAGGAGCAGAGAGAAGAGGCCACCGGTACTTCGGCCGTGTGCAAACCACTGCTTCCATCCACTGCTTCCATCGATTATCGTGATCGGAAGTAGGCCAACTATCGTGACCACTCTCACCCTCCAGGGGATGACGGTCCCGGAGAACCGAAAGCAGCGGTCCCCAGCGCGGGTCGGGATCATGACGGCGGGTGTGAATCCAAGCCCGGCAGCGCGGACGGTGGCTTCAGTTAGACCACGGCCACGCAGATAGTCGAGAGCGCTTCCCCCTCCAGGTCCCCAGAGGCAGGCGGTGGCCTCGTCAACGAGGGTCGACGGGCTTCGTCCCACGACAAGCCGGACGGCTCGTCTGGCGGCGGGCTGGCGGGCTTGCTGACCATGGAGGCCGGGCCCCTAGCAGGGGTGGGCGGCCCACCCCGGCAAGCCGGGGGCCCGGTCGCTCCCCTCGAGGGGGAAGCCACTCCAGCCAGATCAGCCAGGAACTTGACGGCGGTGGGGAAGTCGCACTTGTTGACCTAGGCGTCACCCGGGAAGGTCATTTTTTTTCTTTGGGTCGAAGATGATGTACAAGTCGGCAAACTGAATCACGCCTGGAGGGGGAACCTTGAGTAAATGCGGATCGAGCTTCCACGGGTGTGCCATCGGGTGCGTTTTGTGCCAGGCCTCTTGGCGCTCTTCCATTGCGCGGCGCCGTTCGATCTGGGCTCGCGCCCAATTCGTGGCGCGAGCGGTCGGGTTGTTGAGGTCATCGCCTGGCATGGCTAAAGTCCCTGGAAGGCCTCGTCTCGGAACGTCATGGTCAGCGCGTCGCAGAAATCAGGCGACCGTCCCAGGCGGATCATCATGTCCTCTTTCGGCTCCAGCTCTGACTTCTGGCCTTTGAGTTTGTACCGCAGCTCGCCAAGTTCCTTGAACAGCGCCGGGATGTGCGGGCCATTGGGGAACGCGAACGGCT
>JBAUOX010000767.1:0-12799 GCA_049579985.1 Isosphaeraceae bacterium
GCCGTGGCGCACGCGACGGTTGCCGAAGCGCTCGAGCTGCAGCGCCGCGCGGCCATGCAGCTCTTGATCAGCGGGCATATCGACGAGGGGCTCGCAACCCTCCAGACCGTGCTGGCGACGGTGGGCATGACGCTGCCGAGTACTCCGCTCCGGTCCCTGGCATCGCTCCTGTGGCGGCGGACGCGGTTGCGGCTGCGCGGCCTGGGTTTCCGCGAGCGCGATCCCAGTGAGATAGCCGCCGCGGACCTGACCCGGATCGACGTCTGCTGGTCGGCCGGCGCGGGTCTGAGCATGGTCGACACGATCCGTGGAGCCGACTTCCAGGCCCGGGGCCTGCTCCTGGCGCTGGAGGCAGGCGAGCCGTCGCGGATCGCGCGGGCCTTGGCGATGGAAGCAGCCCACACAGCCTCTACCGGCGGCTCGAACCGCAAGACCACGGCGCGACTGCTGGAACTGGCCGAGGCCTTGACCCACCGCGTCGAGCACGCCTACGCCTTGGGCATGGTGACCCTGGCCCGGGGTGTCGCGGCCTACCTCGAAGGGCGGTGGCGGGACGCCCAGGAGGACTGCGACCGGGCGGAGACGATCTTCCGCGACCGCTGCACCGGCGTCGCCTGGGAGCTCGACACCGCCAACGCCTTCGCCTTGTGGGGCTTGAGCCATCAAGGTAAGGTTGCCGAGCTCTCCCGCCGCTGGCCGATCCTGCTGACGCAGGCACGCGAGCGCGGCGACCTCTACGCGGCGGTGAACCACAGTTCCTACCTCATGTCGGTCGTGCGGCTCGCGGCGGACGACCCGGACACGGCGCGGGCCGAGCTGCGAGAGACCATGGCCCAGTGGTCGCAGCAGGGCTACCACGTCCAGCACAACGATGCCCTCTGGGCGGCTGTCCAGATCGAGCTCTATTGCGGCGCCGGCCAATCGGCCTGGAACCTGATCCGCCAGGCCTGGCCGGCGCTGCGGCGGTCGCTTCTGCTCCGGGTCCAGTTCATCCGGACGTCGATGCACTTTCTTCGAGCCCGCGCGGCGCTGGCGGCCGCGGTGGAGCTGAGAAGTTCACGCCCGGCCGAAGCCCGCTCGCTTCTGGTCATCGCCGCGCGCGACGCGCGCAGGCTGGAACGCGAGGGCATGCCCTGCCCCTGGGCCTATGCCCACATGATTCGAGGCGGGCTGGCCGCCCTCCGCGGCGACTCCCCTCGTGCGGCCATCCTGCTCGCCGAGGCCGTCGAGCGCCTCGAGGCCGTCAAGATGCGGCTCTGCTCCGCTTCGGTCCGCCGCCGCCTGGGCGAACTGATCGGTGGAGATCATGGCCAGGCGGACGTCGCCCGCGCCGACCACTGGATGACCGATCAAAAGATCCAAAATCCAGCCTGCATGGCATCCATGATCTTGGCAAGATTGAATTGACGCTGAATAACCTCCAAGATGAAGAGACTCCTCGCTGATCTCCACCAGTGTACGGATGGTCGATCCTCAGCGAACTTCCGATGAAAAGCGGCCGGGACGAGGCCGCCAGAGGATCAATCCCAGGGAGTTCGCCATGGACCGGACCGAGAACACCGGAAACCGCAGCCAATTACCTGTTACACCGTGGCTTGCGTCAAGACGGCGGTGGAGATCGCCGAGGAGTCTCTGATTTCTGCTCGGTATCAGATGTACTCAACTCGCGAAACTCTGGGCGTTGGTTCCGTGGCAAGGTCCTCCGTGAGAAAGAGCCTTTCCTCAATTGACCAAACCGCCGCGATCGCGCCAGCGAGATTTGCCACACACAGGGTAGTTTGCCAGAGCGTCTCAGTCTTGCCCATTTTGGATGGGGTGGTCCGGCGCGAGGGCGCGGCGCGGCTTATGGGGTCGGGGCACCACAGCGGCGCTGGCCCGATCGGTCAACATCGCCATGAACCGGGCCGCTTGAGGTGAGGGGAGCTTGCCCTTACGCTGCACCAGCCCGTAGGTCCGCTGGGGAAAATAACGGTTAAACGGAATGGCCGCCAGGTCCTCGTTGCCGGTCAGACAGATGCTGGTCACGATCGAGATTCCCAGCCCCAGACCGACGTAACGTTTGATCACTTCCCAACCCCCCGCCTCGAGCGCCACGCGGTAGTTCAAACCGTACTTGTGGAACACGAAATCGACCACGCGCCAGGTGGTCAGGTGCTGGGGGGGCAGGATCAAGGGAAACTGGGCCACGTCCTTGATCGTGACCCTGGGCTTGCCGGCCAGGGGGTGGTCGCGGGCGGTGATCAGCATGGGATCATAGCGAAAGGTCGGCGTGTAGCTGATGTCCTCGGGGACCTCGATCATCGAGCCGACGGCGAAATCCACGGCGTCGTTGCGCAGCATCTTCAGGCCGTCGCGGCCGGTGACGTTCTGCAGCCGGAGCTCGATGCCGGGATGGGCCAGCGCGTACTTACTGATTGTCTCGGGCAGGATGTAGAGGATGGTCGATTCGCCGGCGGCGATGGTCAGCCTGCCGGACTCGATGCCGCTCTGGCTGGCATGGAAGGCTGCCGTCAGCGAGTCGACCGCATCGACCAGGGGCCAGGCAAGCTTGTACAGGGCCTGGCCTTCGGGCGTGAGCAGGATCTTGGGCCCCCGGCGCTGGAACAGCTTGGCCTTGAACTCGAGCTCGAGGGCCTGGATCTGGAGCGAGACCGACGGCTGGCTGAGCATCGCCTGCTCGGCGGCGCGGGAGATGCTGCCGGTCTGGGCCGCGAAGCAAAAGCTACGCAGTCTGCGGAGCCGGTTTCCATGGCTCTCCTGCGAGTGATTCAGCTTGGACATGAGCAACCTTCCTTCGCGACCGGGTGGCACCGGAAGAGGCATCTCGAATATTAGGTCCTCACAATGACCGCCATCTCGTCCATTAACCCAATACTCTGTATTGTGAAGAATTGCCTTGTCAAATGCTTTTTGATTATACTAGAATCAGTCAAGCCAAATGAATTACCACGGGGGAGGACAACACGATGCCAGCGACCGAGACCGCGGCGGGGTCGGGTGTGAAGATCACGGCACCGCAAAGGGACGAATTCGCGGAGATTCTCACGCCCCAAGCGCTGGCGCTGGTGGCCAAGCTGCACCGCGCCTTCGACGGCCGGCGGAAAGAGCTTCTGGCCCGGCGGGCGGAGGTCCAGGCCCGGCTCGACGGCGGCTGGCTGCCCGACTTCCTGGAAGACACCAGGAGCATCCGGGAGGGCGACTGGAAGGTTGCGCCGATTCCTCAAGATCTGCTTGACCGCCGGGTCGAGATCACCGGGCCCGTCGATCGAAAGATGGTCATCAACGCGCTCAACTCGGGCGCGAAAATGTTCATGGCCGACTTCGAGGACGCTCACTCGCCCACCTGGAATGCAACCCTTGAGGGCCAGATCAACGTCCGCGACGCGATCCGGGGAGTCATCGATTACGCAAGCCCGGAGGGCAAGAAGTACAATCTGCACAAGCACACCGCCACGCTTATGGTCCGGCCCCGTGGCTGGCACTTGACCGAGCGGCACGTCACTGTGGACGGGCAGCCCGTCTCCGGCTCGCTCTTCGATTTCTCGCTCTACTTCTACCACAACGCCCAGGCTCTCCTGGACCGGGGTACCGGACCCTACTTCTACTTGCCCAAGCTCGAGAACCACCAGGAGGCGCGGCTCTGGAACGACGTCTTCGTGATGGCCCAGCGCGAGCTGGGACTGCCGGCCGGCACCATCAAGGCCACCGTGCTGATCGAGACGATCCTGGCCGCCTTCGAGATGGACGAGATTCTTTACGAGCTGCGCGACCACATCGCCGGCCTCAATTGTGGGCGCTGGGACTACATCTTCAGCTTCATCAAGAAGTTCCGCAACCGGCCCGACTTCGTGCTCCCCGACCGGGCATTGGTGACGATGACCACCCGTTTCTTGAGGTCGTACTCGCAGCTCACGATCAAGACCTGCCACCGCCGCGGCGCCTTCGCGATGGGCGGCATGGCGGCGCAGATTCCCATCAAGACCGACGCCGAGGCCAACGGGATCGCTCTTGAGAAGGTACGCGACGACAAGGTTCGCGAGGCCGGCGACGGCCACGACGGCACCTGGGTCGCCCATCCCGGGCTGGTGCCGGTCGCCATGGAGGTTTTCAACGAACGGATGCCCGGACCCAACCAGCTCGACCGGCTGCGCGAGGACGTCCATGTCACCGCGGCCGATCTGCTTTCCGTTCCCAGCGGCCCGATCACCGAGGCGGGCCTGCGCACCAACATCAACGTCGGGCTCCGTTACCTCGAGAGCTGGCTGCGAGGCTCAGGCTGCGTGCCCATCTTCAACCTGATGGAAGACGCTGCCACCTGCGAGATCTCCCGCACTCAGATCTGGCAATGGATCCGGCATCCCCGTGGCGTGCTCGGCGACGGCCGCAAGATCACCGCCGAGCTGTTCCGCAGCTTCATGGACGAGGAACTGGACAAGATTCGAGCGGACATCGGCCCCGAAGAGTATGACGAGGGTAAGTATCCGCTCGCCCGACAGGTTTTCGACCAGGTCACCACAAGCCCGACACTCGTCGAATTCCTCACGCTTCCCGCTTATGAGCTTCTTCCGTAATTGCCCGGCGAGGCGGGTTTCTAATGCTGCGGCTGTCGTCCCGGCACGCGAGGTCAGGCGTGCCAGCCTCGATGGGGGCGCAGAGTCGCAAACAGATCTTTTCGATCGGGAGGGATTGGTCATGCAGTATCGTGCACCGAAAGCCGACGAGCTGAGCAACCGGTGGCAGACGGACCCGCGTTGGAAGGGGAGCCGGCGAGATTACACCGCGAAGGACGTCACCGAGCTGCGCGGCTCGGTGCACATCGAGTCCACACTGGCGCGCCGCGGCGCCGAGCGGCTCTGGCAGTTGCTGCACACCGAGCCCTACGTCCCCGCCCTGGGCGCCGTCACGGGCAACCAGGCAATCCAGATGGTCGAGGCGGGTCTGAAGGCCATCTACCTGAGCGGCTGGCAGGTCGCGGCCGATGCCAACCTCGCCGGGCAGATGTATCCCGATCAGAGCCTGTACCCCTGCAACAGTGCGCCGGCCCTGGTGCGATCGATCAACAACGCCCTCCGCCGGGCCGACCAGATCCAGCACGCCGAGGGGCGTGACACGCTCGACTACTTCGCCCCGATCGTCGCCGACGCCGAGGCCGGTTTCGGCGGCCCGCTCAATTCGTTCGAGATCATGAAGGCGATGATCGAAGCCGGCGCGGCGGGAGTGCACTTCGAGGACCAGCTCGCCAGCGAGAAGAAGTGCGGGCACATGGGGGGCAAGGTGCTCGTCCCCACGTCGCAATTCCTGCGGGCCCTCAATGCCGCGAGACTGGCCGCCGACGTGATGGACGTGCCCACGGTCCTGGTCGCGCGGACCGACGCGCTGTCGGCCCACCTGGTGACCAACGACATCGACGAACGCGACCGGCCGTTCCTCACCGGCGAGCGGACGCCGGAGGGCTTTTCCGTCATGACCGGCGGTCTCCGCGTCGCCATCAGCCGCGGGCTTTCCTACGCCCCTTACGCGGACCTGCTCTGGTGTGAAACTTCCGAGCCCAACATGGCCGAGGCCAGGAAGTTCGCCGAGTCGATCCACGAGAAGTTCCCGAACCAGTTGCTGGCCTACAACTGCTCGCCGTCGTTCAACTGGAAGGCCAAGCTCGACGACGCGACCATCGCCAAGTTCCAGCGTGAGCTCGGCGCGATGGGCTACAAGTTCCAGTTCATCACTCTTGCCGGCTTCCACGTCCTGAACCTTTCAATGTTCGAGCTGGCCCGGGCTTACAAGCACGCTGGCATGTCCGCCTACTCGAACGTCCAGCAGGTCGAGTTCGCCCGCGAGGCCGAAGGCGGCTATCACGCCGTCAAGCACCAGCGGTTCGTCGGCACCGGCTACTTCGACCAGGTCGCCCAGTGCGTCGCCGCCGGCAAGTCGTCAACCACGGCCCTGCACGGTTCAACCGAGGAGGAACAGTTCGAACACGTGGGCGCATCGGCGCATTGATTGACAATCGAACTCTGATTAGAAAATGCCGGGCCGATCCGGCTCGATGTAGGACAGAATTCATCCTGCCTGCTTCTTGGAGACGCGGGACGGATTCTGTCCTATATCGGTTTTTCATCCAACAGATGCGCTCTCATAGGTTCAAGCTCGGCCCACGATCCGGCTCGCGGGATCGCCTGCATGTCGCGCTGACTCAATGTCCGCGCAGTTCCTTCCCGGCCCATTCTCGGACCCGTCGGACCCAGGCTTCGTAATCCGAAAGATCCTCAGCGGTCAACCAGCGGGGAACTTGGTCGGCACGGACGCGCAGGAAACCGCTGACGTCGGCGGCATGATACCGGCCGCTCTCGTCGAGTCGCTCGATGGTCAACGTGCGGCCGTCGAAACGCCAGACCTCCGCGACGCCCATCGCGGCGTAGATTCCCATCCTGTCCGCTTCCGGGGCGGAAATGTCGATCTCGATGACCAGATCGGGGTTTGGGTAATCTCTCACATCGTTGGACCCGGCCCCTCTGGCCGCGAGTGCCGCCTCGATCTTGGCTGGGTCCAGGTAGTAGCAATTGTCGGACTCGATCCCCCGCTCGATCTCGGGACGTTTCCAGGTGGTCTGTCTCTGGGGCTTGATCCGGATGCCAAGTTCGCCGGCCACCGCCTTGACGAACTGGTCCAGCAGGTCGGCGAAATCATCGTGCAGTGGTCCCGTGACCATGATTTCCATGTCCTTCCCGTCGAAGGCTGTGCGGATCGCTGAACCCTCGGGCAAGTTCTCCACGAAGGTCTCGTAGAGGCTCCATGAGGCGCCCGTTACCAGAATCCGCGTTTCTGCCTGTGGCGGAGCCGTCGCCCGACGCGGTGGCCTTGTGGTGATCGTGCTCATGGTCGTGAAAATCTCCTGCGAACAGGAAAACGCGCTCGCTTATTCTCCCTGATATGCTCGATCGAGCAGATCGACCGGGTGAACCACCTCGATCGCGGATCCCCGCTCCTTGATCTTGCGGGCGATCTGGAGGATGCAGCCGACGTTGCCGGCGGCGACGACCGAGGCGCCGGTGGCTTCGATATGGTCCATCTTCCGCCGGCCCAGGCGCTCGGACATCTCGGGCTGGGTCAGGTTGTACGTTCCCGCGGCGCCGCAGCAAAGCTCGCTTTCCTCGAGTGGGACGAGCTCGAGCCCGGGGATCATCGCCAAGAGCTGCCGGGGCTGGCTGCGAATCTGCTGCGCATGGCAGAGGTGGCAAGCGTCGTGATAGGCCACTTTCAGCGGCACCGGGTGCTCGGGCGCGACCGGCCCGAGGGCGACGAGGAACTCGGAGATGTCCTTGACCTTGGCGACGAACCGGGCGGCCTGATCGTGCTCGGCGGCGGGGAAAATGTGGGGATACTCCTTGAGCATCGCGCCGCAGCCGGCCGCATTGACGATGATGGCGTCAAAGCGGTCGGGGTCGAAGGCCGTCATGTTCCGCCGCGCCAGGGCGAGTGCCGGCTGCTCGACCCCCGAGTGGTAATGGATGGCGCCGCAGCAGACCTGAGCGCGCGGGACCATCACCTCGCAGCCGTTCTGCTGAAGCACCCTGGCCGTCGCGGCGTTGGTCTCGGGGTACATCGCGTCGGCCACGCAGCCGAGGAAGAGGGCGACACGGGCCCGCTTGGGACCGAGAGGCGGCAGGACCTCGGGCAGCCGGGGCCGCGCGCCGGAGAGCCGGGGGAGCATGGCCATCATTCGCCGCAAGGTCGGAGGAAGCAGCCTGGTCATTCCGGACTTCTCGGCGAGGTCGAGCAAGCCCAGCTTCTGGAACAGCCGCGCCGGAGCGAGTGCGGTCTTGACCCGGCCCGCGTAGGGGAACAGGTGGTGCAGGATCATTCGCTCCAAGAGGCTGGCCTTCGCTCCGGCCGGCGCGTCTTTCTGCAAGGCGATCTTGAACGGCCCGATCAGCGTGCCGTACCGGACGCCCGAGGGACAGGCCGACTCGCAGGCCCGGCAATCGAGGCAGAGCTCCAGATGCCGGCGCACGTGCGGCCCCATGCCGAGCCTGCCGTCGGTCACGGCCCGCATCAGGTAGATCCGCCCGCGCGGGCTATCGTTCTCGTTGCCGGTCTCGACATACGTGGGACAGCTATCCAAGCAGAGCCCGCAATGGATGCACTCCTGGAAATTGCGGTACTCGATCTTCCGGGTCAACCAGTCGAGGTCGATGCCCGCGTCTTGCACCTGCTGTCCGTCCATCGCCGTCGCCATCGTTCCGCCGTGCCTCAAGAAAAAGAAGCTTAGATGCTGCCTATGAATCGTCCCGGGTTGAACGCACCGATCGGGTCGAGTGCCTGCTTGACCCGCTCGGCCAAGGCCCAGTCTGCCCAGGGCCGGCCCCAGACGCCAAGCTGGACCTTCCAGCCGGTGGGACAGCGCGCCAGGATCGCGCTGCCGCCCTCGCGCTCGGTCAGGGAGCGGAATCGATCGATCTCGGCGGCAGCGTGGTCCAGCGTCCAGTCGCCCAGGGCATGTAACCGGACGATCCCGTTGCCGGCATGCGCCTGCACGGCCCAGCGCCCCGGATCGATCGACTTGACGAACGGGATGACGCCGGACGGCCGGATGCTGACGACGCAAGAGACCGGACCGAGCTCGGCCGCGGAGAACTCGGTGAGGCCCGCCCAGCCGGCCGCCGCGTGTTCATCCTGGAGAATTGTGAGATCCGCTCGTCCCAGCTCGATCATCAGGCGGTTGATCTGCCAGTTCACCGAGGTGGCGTTGTCTTCCAGGCCGATGACAAGGACCCAGTCGCCCGCCGGCACGTTCAGCGGCTCACCGATGATCCTGGCGGCCGGCGCACTGAGCAGATCGAGAGCGACCGGTCGCGATCCGGAAGTGTTCAGCGCCTCGAGGGTGCCATCGAGTGATGCCAGGCTGGTGAACGGCACCCAGACGATGGCCGAGGCCTCGGGCGTGGGGCGCACCTTGAAGGTCATCTGGGTGATGATGCCGAGGGTGCCCATCGACCCCGTGAGCAGCTTGGGCAAGTCGTAGCCGGCGACGTTCTTGACGACCCGTCCGCCCCCCTTGACCTCGATTCCCTGCGAGGTCACGAAGTTGACCCCGATGATCTGGTCGCGTGGCCGGCCCAGGCCAAACCTGCGCGGGCCGCTGGTGTTGGTGGCGAAAACGCCTCCCAGCGTCGCCCGGTCGGCCTGCGGGATATCGATCAGCAGCCGCTGGTTCTGCTCGGCCAGAACCGCGTGCAGCGAGGCCGCCGTGATCCCGGCCTGCACCGTGATCGTCATGTCGGCGTGAGGATAGTCGATGACCCGGCAGAGCGACCGCGTGTCGATCGCGACTCCGGGGCGGCCGGGTATTCCCCCGTAGTCGAGCGCGGTGGCGCCGCCTTGGGGATAGATGGCAAGGCCATCACCTGCGTGCTCGCCAACGGCCCGGCAGAGGTCAACAACGGTCTCGGGCCGGAGCCGGGCCAGCGCCGGACGGCCATCGCCCAGCGGCCCCGCGGCCGGCGGATCGGGCCAGGATGGTTGTGCAGTCTCGTTCACGACGGATTCTCCGCGGCCCGGCTGTCCTGGGCCTGGTAGTAGCGGATGTCCTGGCCCGAGAGGATCCGCTCGACCATTTCTTGAACGGCCCGGATGGCACCGATCGTGCAATCGTCGAAGACGCCCGGCCAGGCCTCGGTAAGCAAGACCTGCGACTCCAGGGCCAGCCGATGGAGGGCATAAGCGAGCCTGCGGTCGAGCATGCTCGCCCCGCGCTGGTCGGCCTCGATCTGGTGCAGCGCGGCCATCAACTCCGACACCCCGGCGGGGCTCAAGGGCTGTCCTCTGCGGAGGCTGGGCAGAAACCCGTGGGGTTCATGATCGCCCGGTCCCACGTGGGACAGGACGGCCTCGAGGGCTGTTCCATCCATCACTTCTGGTACGATCCTTTCCGTGATGACCCGCCCGATCACCCGCGGCGCTGGTTCGATGCGGACCAGCACTCTCTCAGGCGATTCGCCGTGCTCAGGGCTTGGCGAAGAGTCTTCGTTCAAAGGTTGAGGTCTGCCGGCCGAGGCTTCGCGCGACTCGGATTGCTCGTGCCATTCGGCCAGGTAGTCGGGATCGCCCGTGACCTCGTTGAACCCTTCCAGCGGTCCGCGCTTCGCCTCGACCTGGACCATGTGAGCCTTGACCCGCTCGACCTCGATGGCCCGGCCCAGGAGCCCGGCGCAGTATTCCTGGATGGTGGGCACGCCGGCCTTCCCGGCCAGAACCTCTGCCTGATCCAGGACGGCGCCCGGCAGGTAAATGATGATCCGCTGCGGCTCCTCGTTGGGCCCTGGAAGCTTGTGCTCCCCGGACCGGAAGACGGGCGGAAGCCTGCGCCAGCGCGAGTAGGGATTACGCTTGGCCACCTTCAGGTCTCTCCCCCCTTGGAACGAGCGGACCAATCCCGAAACCTGGCACCAGCCGTGGGCCGGTCACCTGCCGCTCGGTACTCACTTCATGATACCGGAGCGGCAAAGGCCGGTGAATGAGGCAGTTGCATCACGCGGATGCCCGGCGCCCGGGGCTCTTGCGTTCGATGCAGTGGCCGCCGCTGGGAAGCAGCTTGGACGGGCTGCATCGACCCTCGGGGTTCAGCGCGTTGCGAATCGCGATCATGGCGGCCAGGTCTTCCGGCGCGAAGAGCTTGGGCATGAGGGCCATTTTCTCCACGCCGATGCCGTGCTCTCCCGTCACGCTGCCGCCGACCCGGATGCATTCCTCGAGAATCTCGTGGCTGGCGTGGAGCACTCGCTTGACTTGCTCTCCGTCGCGCTCGTCGAAGAGCAGGATGGGATGAATATTGCCGTCGCCGGCGTGAAAGACGTTGGCAATTCGAATATCGTATCGTCGCGCGACACCCTCGATGAAGCGAAGGATGTGCGGCAAGAGCGTCCGCGGCACGACGCCGTCCTGGGTGCAAAAGGTCGGGCTCAACCGGCCAACGGCGCCGAAGGCCGACTTGCGGCTCTTCCAGATGGCCACGTATTCGGGCTCTTTACGGGTCCGCCAGGTGATCGATTTCTGAACCCGGCCGCCGCGCGACTGGACGATCTCGGAGATCGACTGTGCCTCGCGATCCAGGCCCGCGTCGATGCCATCCACCTCGATGATCAGGATGGCCCCCGCATCGGTGGGGAAGCCGAAGCCGAAGGCCTGCTCGACGGCCTGGATCATCAGGTTGTCAAGCATTTCCAGGGCCGCCGGAACGATCCCGGCGGCGATGATGCCGCTGACCGTCTCGGTCGCCGCCTCGACCGTGTCGAAGACTGCCAGCAGAGTCCGTCCCGCTTCGGGGTCGCGCGCGAGGTTGACGATCACCTTGGTGACGACGCCGAATGTTCCCTCGCTGCCGACAACCAGGCCGGTCAGGTCATAGCCCGGAGGGTCGTCGGTGATTCCACCAATCGTGACAACCGACGCGTCGGGGAGCACCAGCTCGACGCCCTTCACGTGGTTCACCGTCACCCCGTACTTCAGCGTGTGCGGGCCGCCCGAATTGGTGGCCGTGTTGCCGCCGATGGTGCAGGCCGTCTGGCTGGACGGGTCCGGGGCGTAGTGAAACCCCGTTCCGGCCAGCGCCCGGGTCAGCCAGACGTTGACGACCCCCGGCTCGACGATCGCGTACCGGTCGCGGGTGTTGATTTCGAGAATGCGCTTCATCTTTGTCAGGCAGATCATCACGCCGCCGCCCACGGCCAGCGTGCCCCCCGACAGGCTCGTGCCCGCCCCGCGCGGCACATAGGGGACGTCGTGCCGGTTGCACAGCTTGACCAGCTCGACGACGTGCTCGGTGCAGGTCGGGAAGACGACCACGTCCGGGACCTTCTTGTTGACCACGTAACCGTCGCATTCGTACACCAGCAGCTCGTCTCTGTGGTGCAAGACGTTGTCGGCACCCACGATCGCAGTCAGCTCGGCAAGCAGACGCGATGCCAGCGGAGTAGTGGCAGAAACTGCGGCGGTCGCGGACATGAATTTCTTTCTGGATCGGGGCGTCGTGCTCGGAAGCCAGCGCGGGCTGCGCGCGCTTCCTGATCAGACCTATCCTACTCGTTGGCTGGAGCGATTGCCATTGGAGTCCACGTCGGAGGGCAAAGAGTCGTTTTTCCAGGTGCCGGGCGCCTTGGCGAATCTGGCTAAAGCGGCGAGCCTCGATGTTCGATAGCCGCCTTGTAGGATCCGGCAAACTCGGGTAATTTTCGCCCAAGTCAAGGTGGGCCTTGCTGCGCCTGGCCCACCTTGGACGGAAGCCCCGATCTGGGCGACGTCAAGATCATATAGAGGAGGCCGGCATGGACGCCAGCATCCGGAACAGGGAGGCCGCCGCCGCGGTCAAGGGTCGAGGAAGCGGCGGCAAGTCGGACGCTGCCGCTGCCACGCCTGCGCTGGATCGATCGGGTCTCCGGGTGGCCTTGGCACACGACTGGCTGACCGGGATGCGAGGCGGTGAGAAGTGCCTGGAGGTTCTCTGCCGGGCCTTTCCGCACGCGACGCTCTATACTCTGCTGCACCGGCCGGGATCGACCAGCCCGGCGATCGAGTCGATGGCGATTCGGACTTCGCCGCTCCAGCAGGTGCCCGGGGTCTTTCGCCACTACCGGTACTTTCTTCCGGTCATGCCGCTGGCGGCGCGGGCGTGGAAGCCGAGAAACATCGACCTGGTCGTCAGCCTGAGCCATTGCGTGGCCAAGGCCATCAGGGTCCCGCGTGGAGTTCCTCATGTTTGTTATTGCTTCACACCGATGCGTTATGCCTGGCAAGGGCGGGACTCTTA
>JBAUOX010000768.1:0-1948 GCA_049579985.1 Isosphaeraceae bacterium
ATGTGGTGCCGTTGAGGAAGTTCACCGTACCCGTTGGCGTGCCCGAGCCCGACGTGACGGCGGCGACGGTGGCCGTGAACGTCACTGGCTGACCGAACACGCTGGAGGTGGGACTGGCGGTGAGCGTTGTCGTGCTCGCCAGGAGCACAACCTGGGAAAGGACACTCGAGGTACTGGTGGTGAAGTTCGTGTCGCCTTCGTAGACCGCGGTGATCGAGTGCGTGCCGGTCGTCAGGGTGGTGGTGCTGAAGGTGGCAGCGCCCGTGCTGCTGAGGGTGCCGGTGCCGATCTGCGTGGTGCCGTCGAGGAAGTTCACCGTGCCCGTCGGCGTGCCCGAACCCGGCGAGACGGCGGCGACGGTCGCTGTGAACGTCACCGACTGACCGGATGCGCTGGGGTTGGCACTTGAGGCAAGGGTGGTTGTCGTGCTGGACTGGCTGACCACGAGGTTCCCGGAATTCTGGCTCAACAGGTTCGTGCTGTCGCCGGCGAAGCGGGCCACGATCGTGCCCGGGGTGCTTACGGTATCATTCTGCGTTACGCCGGTCAGGGTCGCGATGCCGTTGCTGTCGGTGACGGCCGTGCCGGCGAAGGCACCGTCCAGGGTGAAGCTGACGACCTTGCCGATAAGACCGGTGCCGGTCGCTGACTTGAGGGTCGCCGTGAGCGTGGCCGGGCCGCCGAAGGTCGCGGTGCCGGAGACGCTGATGGTCGTCGCGGCCTGCTTACCCGTGAGGTTATGGGGAACGTAGCCCAGCTCCGAATTCACCTGGATGACCGGACCGTTCAGGCCGAAGAGGCCCGTCGTGTCCAGGATCGTCGAATCAAAGGCGGCGATGGCGGAGTGGATGTCGGCCTGGGCGGTCGAGCTGTTGGCGTTGGCGATCGTGATGACCGTGTCCTCCAGGGTCGTCACGGCCGCGTTCACCGTGCTGGAGAGATTGGAATGAGTGACCTGGAGACCGGCGTCCATGGACGCGCGATAGGCTTCCGCCTCGCCCTGAATGGTGGTGCTGACCTGGGGCAGGGTCAGCGTCGGGGTCGCCGTGGAGCTGAGCGTGTTCGCCACGACGCCAAGATTGGTCTCGAAGGTCTGGGTCGCCGTGACATACCCGCTGACCGGAGTATTCAAAGAGTAGATCGGCCCCTTGGTCAACGTGTTGATCGCGGCCCCCGCCTGCAAGGGCAGATAGCCGCTCAAGATCAACGTTGTTGGCGTTCCGACCGTGCTCTGCTGGTACAACGAGACCAGGTTGGCCACGACCTGCTGCCCCTGGAGCTTGAGCATATTGTCGATGTGCGTGAAGTGCGGCAGGAGCTGCTGGTCAACGTTCTGGTTGTAGCTCGCGACCAGGCTCTGTGCCTCCGAGACAAAAACGTTGCCTTTGACGGCGCCGGAACTCAGGGCGGTAAGCGGCCCATCGGTGAGCTGCGTCTGCAGTGCACTCAGCATGGTCTTGATCGTCGCTTCTGCCGTGTCCTTGCCGTGGAAAGCCTGCGAGATCAGCCCGGACAGCGACGGCCCGGTAAATGGCTCGGCCGCTGTCGCAAGCAACCGGCGATCTTCCAGATGCTCGAGCAACAAGACCCGACCTCGGGCACCGCGTCTACCTTTGCTCTCTCTTCTTTGAGTGCTCATCGTTCACCTGATTTGTTGTCGGTTCGTTCCCGGTTTCCGCTGTCGACGCAAGTGCCTATCAAGACAAAGTTGCGAGCAGTCGCGTTTGCATGGAGAGCGTACTGCCGGTGTCCCCACTCCACCAGGATACACCCGCCATCATAGGAACGGATCAAAGCCAGGGGACTGAGCACGATTTTTTCAAAAAAAAAGCCTGAGGTAAATAGGGTATTAAGGGTTATTAGGATAGTAGGGGAACTAGACGATGGGAAAAGGGACAGCACTTGGCCCCGTCCCCCGGGGGCGTCGCGAGCGTCTCGCCATCAGGGC
>JBAUOX010000769.1:0-5368 GCA_049579985.1 Isosphaeraceae bacterium
GATAAGAGTCGTCGCTCCGATGTCCTTTTTGTCGATCGTCCCCTGGGGTGGAGCATTCCCCGCGTCTCGCTCTGATTTGATGATACGGGAATGACAGGTCCATCGACAGAGCAGGCGATCGGCGGAAGGTCTCCCGCTGATGACGACCTGGCGACAAGTCGGCATCCTGATCCTAGTGTCGGATAGAGCCAAGAGCCGGTCGCCGACTCTGACCCGATGATTTCCCACTTCCGGCTGGTTAAGCTGCCTGGCTAGACTCAGTGAGTCCGTTTCCGATCGTCCAGGGGGGTTCGGCGTCACGTTTCTGGGTCGGATCATCTCGCCAGGTCAGCTTGTTCCCTTCAAACCGAATGAGGTGGGGCGCACTGGAGGGTCTTGGAGGAGATGAGAGGATTGTTCCCGGCTGTCAGCGTGATCGACGATCAACACGTCGTCGAAGAGGGCAACATAATTATTTCGGCGGGGATCTCGGCGGGCATCGATATGGCAATGCGGGTTGTTGCCCGCCATCACGGTGATGCAGTTGCTCGGGCGACTGCCAGGTACATGGAGTACCCGTTCCCGGAGGACAACCGAAGGCGGGTTTGAGTCCGATTCGATCAGGGCACGAGGGTTCGGTCGAATCCAATCTTCCCAAGGATATTCGACCACAGGAGCCAACTTGCCTTCAGCGTGTCAACCTCGGGGAACTTACTCAGGGCGATGAACCGGTTGTTCGGGGCGCAGAGGTGCCGGATCAGCTCCCCTGTTCGTCCGACGAGCGTCAAACCTAGACTCGGTTGGCCCCCTGCCTACAAGAAAGAGCGAATCACCAGAGGTCCGTGCCGGTGTAGGCCAGGGACTCAGCCAAACCGATCGTGGGATGAAGGACTGCATCGATCCGTTCCTCGTCTCGATCATCGTGGCGTCGTGGTGGGGGGTGCGAGTCGGCTACAATTCTGAAAACCTCTGCATTCTCAGCGTCACAGTCGTCTCGGAGATGGCGATGTCCCGTCTCGACCTCATCATCGAGCAACTCAGCATCGCTCGACTTCAAACCGAAAGTCTGCTCGATAGTATCACCTCGGAGGACTGGTTCCGCCAGCCCACCGAAGGCGTGACGCATGTGGCATGGCAGGTCGGGCATCTGGCATCCGCCGAGTACCATTTGTTGATGGAACGCAGGCGGGGTCGGCGACCCGAGGACGAGGAGTTGATCACGGCACGGTTCCGCTCCCTGTTCCAACGAGGTTCGTCGCCCGATCCCGACTCGTCGAAGTACCCCAGCCCGGAAGCCATTCGGCACGTGTTTGACGAGGTTCATCGTCACGCCATCGAGGAGTTGCAGCGTCAGTCGGACGAGGGTCTGGACGAACCAACCGAGCCTGCACACCCCCGGTTCAAGACGAAGTTCGGAGCCCTCCAGTACTGCCCGCTGCATGAGATGCTCCATGCCGGTCAGATCGGTCTCTTGCGGCGGCTCCTGGGAATGAAGCCCATCCGCTAGGGCAATAGGGCGTCCACGGTTTCCCTAAATCCCCCTTTAATTCGTCAGCCAGACGAGAGCCTCGGGGATACGGCGACGTACAGCCCTCTCGGAGTCGGTTTCCTATCCAGCCGTCCGCCAGGATCTCGTCCGCACCCTGGACCCTCGTCACCACGTCGCAATCGGACAGCATCTCCGGGGAGACGGCAACCGCTCCCCACCTCGCCCCGGCGACAGCACCGACGAGAACCGGGCAGTAATTCGCTGGACCGGCAAACGTGAGCGAGGCACCGAGAGCATCAGCGAATGAGTCATGATGAGCGACGAAGTGGACTACCGCCCGCAAGACCTCTGGCGCAAAGCCACCAGGCGACAGAGGGGACGGGTTATCCTCGTCGAGAGCCTGGATGGTCTGCCGAAGCCGTCCCGTCCCTGCCAGGGCGAGGGCATCGCCCCAGGGTTTGCCATTGATCAGCGCCCGGCAGACGACCACGACGGCGGCGGCAACGTCCCCCGCCAGAGGATGTTGGTGGGTCAGCCTCGCTTCCCGGAGGGCACACCTGGCAAGCTCGCCATCGGGCAGGAAGGACGCCATGGCCAGGGGCGCACAGCGGTGTGCCGGGTTGCATCCCGCTGTCATGCCACCCGATTCGTTGTGGACACGCTTCACGGCCTCGATGCCGTCCATCCCGCCATCGACCAGGGAAAGCACTGCCGCCGTCGTTGGCCCGGTGTCGAACGCCCCTTCACACCACCACGCCAGGTAGCGGGAGAGGATGTCCTCGGGGTCGAATTGCCGCCGATCGGAAAGGCTCTCGGCGAGGCGAACCGCCATGCGGATCGGACCACCGTTGCGGTCTCCCGCCGCCAGTCCCAGCAGCACACCCCGAATTCGGTCCCTGGTCTCGCTCATCAGCCGGGTTCTCGCAGGGATTTCTGCCGATCACCAAATGAAGTCATTGAATTATCCCTGATTCAGAACTCATACCCCATATCGACCCAGTAGTGCCAGTCCTCGACCGCCTGCTGGGTCTCATCATCGCCGTGGACAACTTTCAACTGCGACAGTGGCACCGCTAGGGTCCGCTTCTGTTCCCAGGGCGTCTCGACGAACATCTCTTTCTCACACTCGTCTTCCGATGCCATGCCGACGACCTCCACCTCGTCCCCGACCCGCAGCGGCGAGGTGGCACGCCGGTTGATGCAGCGGGTCAGGAAAGGAAAGGTAAGTTTGTCCTCCAAGTAGTAGTACCAGCCCATGGCCCGCTCTTCCTCGTCGTGGGTATCCACGACGATCTCCATCGAGATCCGTTCCTCACGGGTCTCGTCCCGCTCGGGCTTCGTCGGCTTCTTGGACTTTGCCATCGGTTCTCCCTTTCTCGCCCCGAGACGATTGGGCTGCCCCTGCGGTTCCTGCCACCATCACCGGCTTGTTGAAGTCCGGGTGATCGTTTTGCCAGCCATGCCTTCGGTCCTCCGGGGCCGAATGTCTTGGCTTCCGGGTGGTCCGTCGGCTGAAACCGAGCTTCCCGGATCTCGGTGACCTGCCAGCCGTCACGGAAGGCGTCACGGATCTCCTGCTGGGTGACCCGCCTCGGTCCCTGACCGGGCGGTTCCTGATCGCTGAAGCAAAGGATGTGGACAGAACCTCCAGGACGGACAACCGTCGCCAGCCCCGAGACGTACAGCGGTCGCTCCTCGTCGGCGAAGGTGTGAAACAGCCCGCAGTCGATCACCGTATCGAAGGTGCGACCCAGTTGATCAAGCTTCAAGGCGTCACCGACCTGAAAATCGACGCCCAGCCCCCGCTCCTTCGCCTTTGCCTTCGCTCCCTCGATGGCGACGGGGATGAAGTCGAGACCCCAGACCTCATGCCCACGGGATGCCAGGTAGAGGGCGTTCTCTCCGGTGCCGCACCCGGCGTCGAGCACCGATCCCCGGATCATTCCCGTAGCCTCCAGCCGCACGAACTCAGGCTGGGGACCAGGGATGTCCCAGGGCGGCTGACCCTCGTATGCCGACTCAAAACGTTCTCGCCCCATTGATCTCCACCTCCGCACCTGGCGTATGGAAGCCTGCTGTTGCTTTTCTTTGGACCAGATGTACACTCGATGAGAAACGGACCCTTCAAGGGCTGCGACCAATGCCCATAAGGTACGTCTCCGGCGACCTTTTCCACAACGCCCACGATGCCCAGGCGTTCGCCCACGGCTGTAACTGTCAGGGCTCGATGGGGGCGGGTATCGCCAAGAACTTCCGGGCACGCTACCCAGAGATGTACGAGGAAGACCGCAGGCGGTGCAAGGCCGAACCGAGGCAGTTCAACCTTGGTGAGTGCTGGCTCTGGAAAGCCGACAATCAGCTTTGGGTCTTCAATCTCGGCACCCAGGAGGGCTACTGGCGGGCGAGAGCCAGTTACGAGGCGATCGATACGGCCCTGCGGTCGATGAGGCAGCAGGCAGACGTTGAGGGGATCACACGAATCGCCGTGTCCCGCATCGGCGTGGGTTACGGCGGGCTGTCGTGGAAGAAGGTCCGGGCGATCTCGAGGCGGTGTTCGGGGACTGGCATGGCACGCTGGTGGTCTACGAGGAGTACGTGCCGGGCGGTTCCAGCCCACTCGTCACATTATTCGAGGAAAGGCATGCCGCCCGAACTCCTTCAAGCGGTGGGGTGTCTGATCTTCCTCCGAGCCGGAAGACACGTCCAAGTCCGCCAATGGGTGCGACGACCGGTGGCGACCCAGAGGGTGACGCCGTGAGCGACGTGATCCGCTTCTACGCCGTTGGCGACGAGTATGGCTGCTTCTCGAACTTTTCATCCCACCCGGTCAAGCTGAAGGGCAAGATCTGGCCGACGAGCGAGCACTATTTCCAGGCGCAGAAGTTTGCTGGGACGCCCGATGAAGAAGAGGTTCGCTTGGCGAAACCCCGATGATCGCCGCCCTGATGGGACGCAGCCGCAAGCGACCGCTCCGCAAGGACTGGGAGGCGGTCAAGGACCGGATCATGCACGAGGCGGTCCTCGCCAAGCTCACGCAGCATGCAGATTTGCGAGAGACCTTGTATCCTGGTCGAGAGGCTCTGGCCCCGTGGCGTGAGCAAAGAAGATGCGGCGATCGACCTGTGGCTAAAGGAGATTGCACCCAGCACGGGGCTCCGCAAGTGGTATGGCCGCGAACCGGCACGGTGGGAGGAGTTCCGCAGGCGATACCGGGCGGAAATTGAGGACAAGGGTGAGGTGATCAGCGACCTGAAGCAGCGGCTCAAGGAGGGACCGGTCACGTTCGTCTACGCCGCCAAGAACGAGTCGCACAACAGCGCCGTCGTCCTCAAGGAATACCTGGAGGGGGCGACGTGACGGCTCTCTGGTAGGCCGTCACTAGCCCTGGTGCGACAGGCACACGTTCGTGATTCCGCCCTTGTCCTCCGACCGTATCCGTCCGAGGAGTGGCTCTTGGTCAAAGGTGATTAGCCCTGGCCAGGTTCCTTGGAAAGTCGCCCACGATCATAGTCTTCAACGGCTGCCTCGTACACGGCGACGGCTGCTTTCGCCATCAGGTGCATTGTCTGTTGAGATGGGAGGAGCGGGAGCCGTTTGAGTCCAATATCGGAGATGGCTTCAAGGACGGCTGCTTCGATCCGCTTTTCCAGGCTGCGGACGGTCTTCTCGTCCATCGGTCACACCCTTCGTAACATGGGGTAGCTGAGGTCGGGTTTATACATGAAGAGTTCGTGTAGGATCGCAGTGGTCGCCAAGGACTGGCGATGTCTCTGGTATGATGATCCGATTCGAGAAGCCCAACCGCAATCCAAGCCCAGCAATCATGAGAATCCTTCCGATCGTTGTTGACTTGGAAGACGGGCCGTGATGGAGGAACGCAATGGCTAAGTACATCGAATG
>JBAUOX010000770.1:0-5308 GCA_049579985.1 Isosphaeraceae bacterium
TGGGGGCCAACTCGGAGGCATTGAGCGGGTCCCAAGTCGATTCTCCCTGTTCCTGCCGAGCGATCTTCGAATCGGCCCCGGTAGCGATGCTACAGTCTCTACTTGTCAGGTAGATCCGGCGTCGTTAAACTTGGCGTCGTCTGATGGATTGTGGACCAAGGATGGACCTTCCGGCGCGATGGAACCTCGAGATGGAGGGTACGGAGATGAGTCGTCTACTAACCGGATGCGCGATCTTCGCAGTGGCGGTGATCTCCTGGGACATCTTCTTGTCGCAACCCGCCAACGCGGGCTCGATGACATTGAAGGATCTGATCACTAATAAAGGTTCCTTAACTGTAGGTGACAAGACATTCTCCAATTTCATGGCTTTCAGCTCGACCCCCACTGGGGGCGCGATGGCGGTGGACCCGGGGTCGATCACGGTCTCCACATTAACAGCTAATACGGATGGGCCAGGGTTGATGTTTGTGAGTCCAATGTTCTTCGCGACGACAGGACAGACGCTGAGCGTCCTGTTTACATATACCGTTTCGACCGTAAGCGGGAAGCCGCTGATCAAAGATGATTCTCTGGATTCGACCTCGTTGGGCAGGACGGGCGTCGGGTCGAGGGTCTCGGTCTCTGAAACTACGGCGACTCCCTTTACCAGCAACCTGATTTTCGCCTCGCCCACGCAATCGAGGACATCCGACTTCAGCTTCTTCCCAACCAACCTTGCCACTGTCGTGGTGAGCTCTTCAGTCCAATTTGTCGGCGGGACGACAGACGGGTCCGGCGCCACTGTTGGCAGCTTCAACGAACGCTTCTCAGAGGTGGTCCCCGAACCTTCCTCGCTGGTGCTCGCTTGCTGTGGAGTAGTGATGGCTCTCGGTTGGTGGCACCGCCGGATGAAGCGCTGAATGAATCACTTCAACCTACTTTCCGCACATTACGACCGCAATTTCGAGACTGTAGCAACGCTACCGGGCGACGTGGGCTTTGATTCCCATCGCCGAGGCTCTGAAATCGACCACAGGCCGAACAGGGGGTAAGCCGAACGTCATCGCTCGAGGTCCAGAGCCATGTTACCCCGGTATTTCTCGGGCGAGATCACGAATTGACCCCGGTAGCCTTGCTACAGTCTCAAAGAAAACGGGAAAACGGGGCTCGATCGTCTCGAAACCCGGGATTCCTCCCGCCGATCGTTTCGAGAATCGGCTTTCCCTTCAAGCAGCGAATCGAGCAGCGAAACGAAGAGGCCGATCGTCTCGAAACCCGGGGCTCCTCCCGCCGGTCGTTTCGAGAACTGGCTTTTCCTGAATGCAGGTAAGAAAGCAGGTAAAGAACGGGGGCGATCGTCTCGAAACCCGGGGCTCCTGGGTTCATCAATTTCGGGATATTCTTCCGAGGAAAAATCGGCCGGTTGATGGTACATGCATGTACCATCTAATAGTGGGTTATGGGCCATGCACTCACTAGGTCCGATGGGTCTTATGGTGCATGCATGAACCCGGAGCGATCACCCATGCCGAAACCATTCCGAGGCCAGATCAGCGATTCAAGCTCGACGGGGATGTTGATTCGCTGGTCAAAGGATGTTTGGTGCCGAGGTCTCTATCGTCGCCTCGGCCCGGATGAGTTCTACCGTCGTCGCCTGGTGTGGTTGCAGGCCCACGGGAAAACGACATCTTACAACCGGCTTGTCGCCTATCTGGCGAAACGCGGAATCGAGGTTTCGCACAAGCCCTAACGCGCAAGGGGCAAATGTGCAAAACCCCCCTCCCGCGGCTCCTCGGCGACTCGGTAAGAAAGCGTGAAAAAACGTGAGATTCGGGCCGCCGGCTCCTCGAGCTCGAGCGGGTCGCCGAGGTCCGGCGATCACCTGGCGGATGGATCGG
Organism: Isosphaeraceae bacterium; assembly: GCA_049579985.1. Classification (GTDB taxonomy): domain Bacteria; phylum Planctomycetota; class Planctomycetia; order Isosphaerales; family Isosphaeraceae; genus Aquisphaera. Next base: position 1,881 of record JBAUOX010000770.1, read on the forward strand.
CGATCGTGGATTTCTTCGGCAAGGTAAAAAAGGGCCGCCGCCATGGTACAATCTGGATAGGTTCGGTCTGACCGTCGCCCGTCATGAACGGGTGAAAATGGGCCGGCGCACCGCCCAAACCCCAGGAGGGCGCGGGGGGCTTGCGTCAATCTCCCAGTGGGGGATATTAGGGGCGGAACGCGCCCAATCCGTGGGGGGATTTGGGGGTGGAACGCGCAAAATCCCTGGGGGAGTCTGGGGGCCGGTATGCAATGAGGCCGCCGGTTTTCCTCCGGAGGTCAGGGGGCCGGCGCTGAGGTTTCCGGCTCCGGTCCGATGCCAAGATCGTCCGATGGCCGGATCGCTACATGGACGATCGGGGCCGGGGGTTTTGGGGGCGAGTGATGGAGTTGCTACCCGGGAGGCCGGGGGCGAATCGCCAGGACGAAGGACGAGAAAGCAAACAAGACGAGGGAGAGAGCGATGAGGGTCCCGAGACATCCTTTCCTATCGGGTTGGCTCTTGCCGGATAGTCGGCTCGACCGGCCCGCATGGAGGCTATGCTGGAGGCCGCTGCCGGACTTCTTGAACACCGATTGGAGGTCCGGCTTCGCGAACTCCAATCCATAATGGTTAGACGGCGGCCGGGACGCTACCAGTCTTGCCAATTAACGTGTCCTTATTCTCCCGCCGCCCCGCGAGGGGCCGACGCCAACAAGGAAGAGTGGGATCAACGAGACCTGCCGTGCGGGCAATGTCCATGAATTCTGATGCTCTGTGGAACGACTTATCCCAGCCCTGGAGGTACTCATCCATATCGGGATCGGCCTGACAGTACAACATATGATCGAATTGTGAGCTCGAATGAACCTTTCGATCATGCACGTGGACCGTGGGAAAGTATAACAATTCGGGGTTGCGGCGTGGAAACTTGAAAGCCATGGGATGGACATCATGAGGATTCGAGCCACCTTTCAGCTTGAACACCGCGAAGCCATATTCAGAGTACGCGGGCAATTGTGCCCACACTTCACTGGGAATCCGAAAACGCTCGTCGAGTCGATCAAAGTCGGCTGTTTGAGGAACAAACGACGCCTCAAAGCTACCAACATCGTGTACTTTGAGTTGTGGATGGTCGAGGCCTTCGAGTTCTTCCAGAGCGCCGAACGACCTCGGCATCGGAAAGCCGCGCTGCATATCATCGAAGAAGTTGGGATACAATTCCAGATTGATGAATCTTACGGCATCTTCTGGCGGTTTTGGCGGGACAGGCAACGGCAACACCATGGCCAAGTCGCCGACCGCGGCATAGGTCATGCGGTAGGCGAGGAATTGGCTTCCGTTCTCACTTCGGGCGAAGATGTTCGTGTCGGAGACAAGCTTGACGGTTTGGGAGAAGCAACACATCGTGAGGTGCCTTTTCGGTTGTTGAATGCAATCGCCTAACGATAGCCCGTTATTCCGCCGCGATGTCCAGGGGCCTCCGCGACGGCACAGGTTCTGTCGCGGCGGAATAGCGGGCCGTTGAACGAAACCGGTCGCCGCGTTCCCTGTTTCCGGCGTCCCGTCGAATGCCGAGTCGCTCTCGCGGACTCGACTTGGGGAATTGTATCCAGGCTCAACGGACCGCCCTGCCGGGTGTTCGCCCAATGTTACCAAGAACTTGGTGACGTGTCATGAAGTCCCTCCCCAAAGACGCCTGATCGACCCTCGAAACCCAAGCGAGTCATCCGGTAGAATAGACTGCCCCGTGCGGAATTGTCACCCCACCCGTGCGGAAATGGCAGGGGACCCGTGCGGAAATGGAACCCCTGTCCTTCTCTTATTCTTCTGTCTTCTCTCTGAAAGAGGATATATGGGGTCTACCCCTCCTTCCGAGACCGACGATTGGGACCTGGATCGGCTCCGGCTTCCAGCCGAGCTGGTTGGTGACGTCTCGGGCCGGAGACGGCCTCCCCGCCATCGGCCGGGAGATCCGTTCATCAAGGGACCGATTCCCTATGCCTGGATCGCGTCGGCCTGCCGGCTCCCTGGCTCCGGTCTCCATGTTGGGATGGCTTACCGATTCCACTCCCGGCGGTTTCGGTTCCGTCGGGGCCGACATTGGGACCTGGATGACGTGGCCGTCGGATTGCGGATCTCCATCAATTCGGTCCGACGCGGCTTGCAAGCGGCGGAGCTGGCCGAGTTGCTGGCCGTGGAGCGGGAGCCGGGTTGCAAGCTGGCCGTTGCTGTCTTGGATCTCGCGGGGTTGGAGTCCAGGCCGGAGCACCGGCCGTTGTACGGGCCGATCCCATGGAGCTGGTGGCTCCCGGCCTCCCGGCTCCCCGGGAAGTCTCTCCACGTTGGGGCCGTCTGTTGGCTGCTTGCCGGTTGGGAGCGATCGGCCGGTTTCGAGCTGGCGTTGGACGGTTGGGCCGATCTTGGCCTCTCCCGGTTCTCGGCCTCCCGGGGCCTGGATATGCTGGAAGCGGCCAAGCTGGTCTCCGTCGGCCGGACGCCAGGCCGGTCCCCCGTCGTTACGATCCTGGACGTCGGGGCCGGGTCGGACCTACTCTGAGAGCAGGCAGCCAAGCGAGCCCCCCCTATGGGCGTCCAGCCATTGCTTAGGGTCCTTGGAACGTCAAGCAAGGCAAGATAGTAGCATCGGGAACAATCAAAATAGTGCACAGTCTTTCTTTCCAAGCGTAGCAAGGGTCCGTAAAAGAATAATCGTTACACTCCGGCCATCGTCATCACGGTATCAGGCCGTTCGCTCGTCCCATTTGCAACGATTAATCTTTTACGGGCCCTAACTTGCGCTTGACGACCTGAACGAGCAAAGAAAGCTGAATGGCCAGTCAAGGGCAATTCTGGGGCATAAGGGGTTTGTTTCCTGAGGGTGCATGATTTCAGACCGCAGCGAACCCCGCGCACACAAATCAACGCACTTTTCCTGGGAGAAACGTCCGAGCGCGGAACCGATAGCCGGAAGCAAAGCGGGGAGTCGAGAGGAGCGTAGGTTAAAATGGGCTGGAAAACCATCAACGGGCGTCGATACTATTACAAGTCGAGACGCGTCGGAAGTCGAGTCGAATCAACGTATTTCGGGACCGCCGACGAGTTCGGCGCCCTCATGGCCTATATCGATGGAATCGAGCGGCTGGAGAAGGCCGCCGATCGGTGGCGAGAGCAGGAAGAAAGGGACGATGCCAACGAGGAAGAGCGGGCCTTTGCCGAGTGGTTTGATGAGGTCCAGTTGCAAGCCGACACGGTAATGGCGGAGGCCGGGTTTCACAAGCATAAGGGCCAGTGGCGGAGGAAACGGAAGTGAGTAGCGAAGCGAGTGTCACGGTCGAGGAACCGATGGAGGAACCCGTCGTCAAGGCTCCCGGCCCGGGCCCAGAAATAAACGCGATGCTAAAGCGAGCGGCCGAGGGGGACGAGAGCTGCCTCCCCCAAGTCCGGGC
>JBAUOX010000771.1:0-7983 GCA_049579985.1 Isosphaeraceae bacterium
CCGCCAGCAAGGCGGGCACCTTCCGGGCGGTCGAGACCATGAACCGGTATCACGGCCTGACCGCGGGTTTTGAAGCGGGCGAGCTGTTCCTGACGTATCGTTCGGTGGGAGTTGACGACCTCATGCGCTGGGCAAGCCCCGCACATGCCCGGAGCTAGAGTTTGCTTTCGAGCCCATGGTTCGTTTCTCTCCACCTTTTCCATTAATTTAATTTGCGCGACAGTGAGCAATCCCAAGCCCCGGAGCAGGTTATGAACTCTCCAGGCAACTCAGCCCGGCCGATGAAGCGCGCTCAGTTGCGGTCAGTCTCTTCCTTCCGGGTACGGGTCGAAAAAAGGCGGTCGCGGTGAGCCTGCTATCCAACCTGCTATTGAAACTAAAACCCTGGTGGAAGTGGTTGACTAGTCAGCGTCTTGGAGGCGCGAACGTGGATGCGACCGATGAATTCGCCACCATGTCGTCGCTCACCCTGTTGCCCGGCCAGTTGAAGCTGAAGGTCGGAGTCGTCTCGGTCCGGGGCAACTATCGCGAGCACAACGAAGACAACTATTACGTTCCCGGCAGGCGCCCGGTCCGGCCCGACCTATCCGACGGCAGCACCGAGACCCCCGCGATGACCCTCGAGCCCGAAAACCTGTTCATCGTCGCCGACGGCATGGGAGGCCAGCAAGCCGGTGAGAAGGCCAGCCTCATGGCCGTCGAGCTGATCCCCAGGGCTATCGCCAGGCGGCTCACCTCGGAGGAGAAGGAACCGCGACAGATCCAGGAGTCGATTCGCGAGGCCGTCGCCGAGGTGAACTCGGAGATCCTGGGAAGCTCGGGCCTGGTCACCGAATACTCGAACATGGGCACGACCGTGGTCCTGGCCCAGTTCCGCCAGGACCGCGTTTTCGTCGCGGGCATCGGTGATTCCCGGGCGTATCGCCTGCGCGACAACAAGCTCGAGCGGCTGACCAAGGACCATTCGCTGGCCGATGCCCTGCTCGACGCGGGCACGATTACCAAGGAAGAGCTGTCGACACATAAGTTCAAGAACGTGCTCTATCTCTACCTGGGAAGCAAGGACGCGCGCAGCGGGCCCGAGGAGTTCAAAGTCCTCGACGTTCGACCCGGTGATCGGTTTCTGCTGGCCAGCGATGGACTTACCGGAGTCGTTCCCGACGAAGAGCTGGCCAAGGTGCTGTGCACGGTGAGCGACCCCCAGCAGGCGGCCGTGATCCTCAAGGACATGGCCCTGGACAACGACTCCAAGGACAACGTGACCTGCCTGATCATCAACGTGGTGGCCCAGAGCGACCCGGCGCTGTCCACGCAATGATCGACGAGCGCCGGTCGCGATTCTCGCCTCATCGGCCCACGCCCGGATATCATGAGACTGTCCCGGCCTGGGAGCTCGGGGGCCGGCAGGCGCACGGGCTGGTACGATCGAGCCGTGCCACAGAAGGCAGCAAGGTGACTGGAAATGCTCCAGCTCGACGACTTCGCTGAGAAAGTCGCCCTGGCGGGGCTGGTACCCACCGCTGAGCTGACGCAGGCGCGAGCCCAGGTCGAACCGGAACCCGCGGCCGACGCCTCACCGCGGCTGGCACGCTTGCTCGTTCAGCAGGGATTGCTCACCACCTATCAGGCCCGCAAGCTGCTGGCGGGCGCCACCAGAGGTTTTTTCCTGGGCGGCTACCGGATCCTCAGTCCTCTGGGCGAGGGGGGCATGGGGAAAGTGTTCCTGGCCGTCAACGAGCAGACCTTTGGCAAGGTGGCCGTCAAGGTGTTGCCGCCGCGGAAAGCCCTCGAGGAGGCGGGTAGCCTGGTCCGCTTCCGCCGCGAGATGGAGCTTTCCCAGCGCTGCGATCATCCCAACTTGGCCCGGACTCTGGCCGTGGGCACCGAGGGAGACGTCAACTTCATCGTGCTGGAATACATTCCCGGCATGAGCCTTTTCGACATGGTCCGAAGCGAGCGGTACGGACCGCTGCGCGTCAGCGACGCGGCCAGGCTCTTCCTCAAGGTGCTCGATGGCCTGGACGCCGCCCACCAGGCGGGCCTGGTGCATCGCGACATCAAGCCCTCGAACATCATGATCATGCCCGATGGCAACGCCAATATTCTCGACCTTGGCCTGGCCCGGGCCATGGGTGAAGAGAAGGGAATCACGCGCGCCGACACCGTGCTGGGAACGCTCGATTACGCCAGCCCGGAGCAGCTCAGCGACGCCTCCCGTGCCGATGTCCGCAGCGACCTTTACAGCGTCGGCTGCACCCTCTATTTCACCCTTTCCGGCCGGCCCCCTTTCGAGGGCGGCGATGTGATCAACAAGATCTTCCGGCAGCGGCTGGACGACCCCGAACCACTCGAGAACATCGCCCGGGGTGTGCCCGCGGCCTTCGCCGCCATGGTCCGCAAGCTGATGGCCAAGAAGCCCGACGAGCGCCCTCAGACCTGCAAGGAGCTGCGCGCCGACATGGCGAACTGGACCGACCCCACCCGGCTGCGCGCGATCCCGGACGCGGAAGCCGAGGCCGCGCGATCCTTCCATCCTCCTCCGCCCCCTCTGGCCGACGAAGACCTGCGCTTGCTATCGATCGCCGACGATACGAGCCCCAGCGTGTTGTCGCTGCGCGACCTGGGAGATGCCGAGCCCTCGCCGGCTCCTCGTCATCGCTGGCCGTTGCCTCCGCTTCCCGCCGCGGTCCGGCACCGGCCCGAGCCCGACCCCCGCACCTCACGCCTGAGCAACGACACCCGCTGGTTACTCCATTTTTCCCTGATCGTCCTGGGCCTGATCGCCATCCTCACGATCGCCCTTCTGTTGCGCGGTTAAGGGCAGGCAAAGGTTAAGGGCAGGCGACGCTGGGGCCGGGGTGCTGCGTCAGCCCGCTTGCTTATTGGTCTCTGCCCCGCGGTCCACGAGGGCAAACGGATCAAGAATAGGGGGCGCGGGCAAGATGGGTGAGGTCTCATCCCCAAATGACCCTTTCGGACTTCGAAATTCTGAGTGTCGTTTTGGATTTCACCGATTGAACCGATCAATCACCATTACTGCATTAGATCATAAACGCATTCAGTGTAGAAGATTGTCAAAAACACCAAGATTTTCGGTGTGAAAGTCCTGCCGTAGCCGGCGGTTGACCTGGACCAGGAGGCTATCAACGTGCTCACCAGCGCTGAAATACGGGGGATGATCGCCCGCCTTCTTAATCTGGATTTCATTTGATTAAACGGATTTCATTTGATTTGGTTGCACAGGGGCCCTATGGTACTTACTGGCTGGACTGATCTACTGCCTCCAGCTACGTCCAGGGAGCGAAGAGACGAGAGGAGTACCAGGATGTCCACCATGCTGATGGAACTCATGCACCATCTGCAGGATGTTCACACCCATTACCCCAACGAGGGCACGCGTGTCATCGTGGCGGTGCCCACCACGCCCCACGCCGTGGAACAATTCGAGGTGGGAGAAGTACACCATGACGGACCGTCGGTGGTCCTGTACTGCCAGCCCCTTCAGGATGAAGAGGACGGGCCACAGGATGAACAAGACGGGCCACAGGATGAAGAAGACAGGCCACCTGCCAAAAAAACCAGGACTTGCGTCCATAACGACTACGAGGATCTGTTCTGACGAAGTTGGCCGGGCTTGGCTGCGGACCGCCACGCGAATGTTCAGGTTCGCCCCTGTGAATCGCCAACCCATCGTGCAGATTGGTGGCGGTGCAGAGTGATTGTCGTAGGGCGCCGGGTATCCCCCGCTTGCCAGGTTTGGCGTAAGCAGTCCCACCCTGCCGGACGCAATAACTCCGGCGAGATGACCGTGAACTCACGGCCATTGCTGTAATCTGGCCGATCGTTTGCCCCCGTCGATAGACAACAACCGGGGTGACCGACCCTTACCAGACCAGGCGTGCAGAACCGCCACTTTATCCGGCCGGAAGTGGCGGTTCCCTTGGCCCTTCAAGTGAACGATGTGGTCGCGGCTCACGCGTGCAAGAAAAAGAGGGACATACAGGTGTCTTCACGGACTCCATGGGCTCTGAGCCAATAAAGCGCTACGTCCCCCTTTGCACCCCCCCCCCGTCCCCCTTTGCACCTCCCCCGTCCCCCTTTGCACCCACCTGATGCCGACGAACCTTCACGTTCGCGAAGTCGTTCTGGTTGTGCTTGTCAATGGTTGTCGATGACCGGTTGAGGGAGCGCCCCCCTGGCTCCCTTTCCGTGTTCTGAACGCCCGTACAAATTCACGCTTGCCTCGACTGGTGTTCCGGCTCACAATCAGAAGGGTGGCGACTCGATCGGGGAAGTATGGATCGTAAGGCGAAGGGCTGCGGTACGTGATGGCTCCGCTGGATCACGGCGACGATGACGATGATGTTCTGGCGAGGTTCCTGCCGCCGGTCGCGGCCTGGTTCCGGGACGCGCTGGGGGACCCGACGCCTGCGCAGCGGCTGGGCTGGCCGGCCATCGCGGCCGGGCGGAACACGCTGATCGTGGCGCCCACCGGATCGGGCAAGACCTTGGCGGCGTTCCTGGCGGCGCTCGACTTGCTCTGGAGGACCCCCCGGCGCGAAGCAGGCGTGCGGATCCTCTATATTTCGCCGCTGAAGGCGCTCAATGAGGACATAAGGCGTAACCTCGAGGTGCCGCTGGCGGGCATCCTGGAACGATCCCGGGAATGCGGACCGCCCCTGGGCCCGCTTCAGGTGGCCGTCCGCAGCGGCGATACTCCGGCTCGCGATCGCGCCCGGCTGGTCCGCAAGCCGCCCGATATCCTGATCACGACGCCCGAATCGCTTCACCTCATGCTCACCAGCCGGGCCCGCGAGATCTTGCGCGGCGTTTCCCACGCGATCATCGATGAGATTCACGCCGTCTGCGGCAACAAGCGCGGGGTCTTCCTCGCCTTGCTCTTGGAGCGTCTCGAGGCGATCTCCCAGGCGTCCTTCCTGCGCGTCGGTCTGTCCGCAACCCAGCGGCCGCTCGAGGAGGTGGCGCGCTATCTGGGTGGTCAGAGATGCGTCGCCGCGGCCCCGGGCGAGCGCCGATTCGAGGCCCGGCCGGTCACGATCATCGACGCCGGCCGGCGCAAGACCATGGACCTTCAAGTCCTCTGGCCGGGCCCTGATGAGGGCCGTTTGCTCGGCCCGCCCGGCACCATCTGGCCAGCCATCGAAGAGCGGATCGTGGGCCTGATCGATGGCCATCGCTCGACGATCGTCTTTACCAACAATCGCCGGACCGTTGAGAAGCTGACCGGCCGCCTCAACGAGGCCGTTGCGGCCGCCGGGCCGATCGAGACCGAGCTCGAGCCCGACTCCAACGCCCAGGCCCGTCCCGCCTGGTTCCGGGCCCACCACGGCAGCCTGAGCCTCGAGGAGCGCCGCGCCACCGAAGAAGAGCTCAAGAGCGGCGCACTGAAGGGCGTGGTGTCGACGGCCTCGCTCGAGCTCGGCATCGACATGGGAGAGGTCGACCTGGTCTGCCAGGTGGAGTCGCCGGGCAACATCGCCCGCGGCTTGCAGAGAGTGGGCCGGTCCGGTCACGTGGTTCACGGCGTCAGCAAGGGCCGGCTGATCGCCAAGACGGCGAGCGATCTGCTGGAGACGGCTGCCCTGGCCCGTGCCATGGTCGAGGGGAACATCGAGCAGTTGCGCGTGCCCCATGGTTGTCTTGACGTCCTGGCCCAGCAGGTGGTGGCCTGCGTGGCGATGGATCGCTGGGACGTGCCCGACCTCTTCGACCTGGTCCGCCGCGCCTATCCTTTTGACGATCTATCGCCCGAGGTCTTCGAACGCGTGCTCTGCCTGGTCTCGGGGCGGTTCCCGACCGGCTCACTACGCGATCTTCGCGCGCGGATCGCCTGGGATCGCATTCACAACCGTCTGGCGGCCCTGCCCGGTTCGGCGCGATTGGCCCTGGCCGGCGGCGGGACGATTCCCGATACCGGGCAGTTTCCGGTGTTCCTGGGCGCGGAAGGTCCGCGGCTGGGCGAGCTCGACGAGGAGTTCGTCTTCGAGCGCCGGGTCGGTGAGGCATTCGCGCTGGGGAACAACACCTGGAGGATCGACGCCATCGAAGCCCATCGCGTGGTGGTCGGACCGGCCGCGGGAAACACCGCGGTCATGCCGTTCTGGAGGGGTGAGGACTCGCCCCGCTCGGCGGAGCTCGGCGCTGCCGTGGGCGCGCTTTGCCGTGAGATCGCCGGCCGGCTCGACGATCCCGAGCTACCCCGCTGGCTCGAAGAACAGTGCCGGCTCGAGGCCCGAGCGACGCGGCCCTTGATTCGCCATATTGCCCGCCAGGCGCGCGTTGCAGGCGTTGTGCCGGACGACCGCACGATCCTGGTCGAGACCTTTCGCGACCCGGCCGGAGAGCTCGGCCTGGCGGTCCTGTCCCCGTTCGGCGGCAGGATGCACCAGGGGTTGAAACTCGCACTGCTGGGCCGCATCCGCGAGCGCTATGGCATCCAGGCCTCGTGCCTGCATGGCGACGACGGGCTCTTGATCCGGCTGCCCGGAATGGATGACCCGCCTCTGGACCTGCTCGATGGTCTGACCGCCGACGAGGCGGAGCGATTGATTCGCCTGGAGCTGCCGGAGGCCGCGCTTTACGGGCTGCGATTCCGCCAGAACGCGACCCGGGCGCTACTCATGCCCCGGCCGGATCCCGCCAGGCGGACCCCGCTCTGGCTGCAACGGCTGCGGGCGAAGGACCTGCTCCAGGTCGTGGGCAAGTTTCCCGATTTCCCGATCGTCATCGAGACCTTTCGCGAATGCCTCGATCAGGACCTGGAGCTGACTCGCCTGCGCTGGCTGCTCGAGGCGATGAGCGCGGGCTCGGTACGGATCGTCACCCGGCAGGGCGAGATCGCCTCGCCGTTTGCCTCCGAGCTGATCTTTCAGTTCACGCCGAGTTATCTCTACGAGTGGGACGAGCCGCGGCGGGGAGACCTGAGGCCGGGGGGACCGGCCGTTGACGAGGACCTGCTGGACGCCTTGCTGAGAGCACCGGGGGGGGCTCGGCTGCTCGATCCCCAGGCGCTGGGACGGGTCGAAGGCCGCCTCCGCCGCCGCGGGCTGGCCCCGCGCACCGCCGAGGAGATGGCCGAAACGCTGCGAGCACTCGGCGACCTGTCGACCACCGAGCTGTTCGGGCCGGTCGAGCGACTGCTCGAAGAGCTGCGCGAAGAGGGTCGGGCCGTCCGGATCGACCTTCCCGGGACCGCGGAGCCAATGCGCTGGATCCTGGCCGAGGACGAGACGCGGTATCGCCGCGCCTTCCCCTCAGGCGGCGAGCACGACTCAGGCGCCCTGGGCTCGATCGTCAGGCAATACCTGCGCACTCATGCGTTGATCGGTATGGCCGAGCTCTGCCGGCGCTATCCCATCGCGCCGGAGCTGGCGGCCGAGATGCTGGATCACTGGGTCGAGACGGGTGGGTTGATCCGCCTGGCGGCGGCCGACCCTGAGGCGGAATGTCGGTGGGCCGAACCGGAAAACCTCGCCGAGATCCATCGCCTGAGCGTGGCGATTCGCCGTCGCGAGAGCGTGGCGGTCGCCCCCGAGGTCTTCGCCGATTTTCTGCTTCGCCGTCAGCACCTTCATCCGGCAACTCGGCTCGACGGACCAGGCGGCCTGGAAGCCGCTCTCGAGCAGCTTCAGGGGTACGCCGCCGCCGCCGAGTTCTGGGAAAGCGAGATCCTGCCCCGCAGAGTCCGGGGCTATCGAACGGCCTGGCTCGATGATCTGCTCGCGACCGGCTGCTGGGTCTGGCGCGCGGCCCGCGCTGGCAGGGACGAGCCTTCGGTCGCGCTGGTTCCCCGCGATTTCGCAGGCGAGTGGCGCTGTCACCTGGACGAGGGCGAAAAGTCGGCGGACGAGCGGCGGGTCCTCGACGTCCTGGCCGGCCGGGGCGCCAGCTTCGCGACCGACCTGGCGCGGGTCTCGGGTCTGGAGCCCGCGCGGCTGCGCCGCGCGCTCCGCGACTTGATGC
>JBAUOX010000772.1:0-6546 GCA_049579985.1 Isosphaeraceae bacterium
CATTCGATCTTGAAGTTGTCGCCGTAGTATAAGTAGAAATTCAGCAACGCGCGGATGATCATGGCGTTCACCGGCATCCAGACCGGGCCGCGCCAGTTCGAATTGCCGCCGAACATGCCCGTGTTCGACTCGGCCGGCAGATAGTCCACCCGGTACTCCTGGCCCTGGACGTAGAAGACGTAGGGATGCTGCTCGTGGAACTTCGAGATCGAGCGGATGCCGTAGGGGCCCATGAACTCGTTCTCGTCGAGCAACTTCGTCAGGATCTGGCGGAGCCGCTCCGGAGTGAGCACGGCGAGCAATCCACGATCATTCACGCCACGCTGCCCCTGGCCGACGGGGTGCATCGTGCTTCCGAGTTCGGGTATCCGCCGCAGCCGTTCCAACAGACCGATCATCGCCCCCGGAATGCGCTCCCGCTGCCACCCTTCGATGACCGTCGTGGCGCACAGGGGCAGCAGTCCCACCATGGAACGCACCTTGAGCCGCGTGGCGCTGCCATCGGGGAGCCGCAGCAGGTCGTAGTAAAAGCCGTCTTCCTCGTCCCACATGCCGTCCTGCCCGGGACGGTTCATGGCCGCGGCAATGTAGTAGAACTGCTCGGCAAACTTCAGGACCATGTCCTCGTAAATAGGATCGTGGGCAGCGAGCTCGATGGCGAGCTCCACCATGTTCTGGCTGAACAGGGCCATCCAAGCCGTGCCGTCTGCCTGCTCCAGGTGGCCGCCGGTGGGGAGCGGGGCGCTGCGGTCGAAGACGCCGATGTTGTCGAGGCCGAGAAAGCCTCCCTCGAAGACGTTCTTACCGAAGCGGTCCTTGCGATTTGCCCACCAGGTGAAGTTCAGCATCAGCTTGTTGAACGCCCCCCTGAGGAAGTCTACGTCTGTCTCGCCGCCCAGAGCCTGCTCGGTGCGATGAAGGAAGAGGGTCGCCCAGGCATGAACCGGCGGGTTCACGTCACTGAAATTCCACTCGTAAGCCGGGAGCTGCCCGCTGGGATGCAGGTAAACCCCCTTGAGCATCAGCTTCATCTGTTCTTTGGCGAAGTCGGGGTCCACGATCGCCAGCGGAAGCGTGTGGAAGGCCAAATCCCAAGCCGCGTACCAGGGATACTCCCACTTGTCGGGCATCGAGATGACGTCCTTGTTTAACATGTGGAACCACTCCGAGTTCCGTGAGTTGCGATATCCGGAATGAAGTGGGTTGGAGTTGTGCTCATCCAGCCAGTTGTCGCCGTCGAAGAAGAAGAACTGCTTGCTCCAGAGCATGCCGGCCAGCGCCTGGCGCATCACGTTGGCCGCGTCGGCACTCACCGATGGCGGAGTAACCGACTGGTAGAACTCATCAGCTTCACGAAGCCTGTCAGCAAAGACCTGATCAAAGGTCTTGCCAAACGGTTCGCGGTTCTGGTCCGGAGAAGCTATCGTGAGCCGCAGGCGAATCACTATCGTCTGACCGGCGCCGACATTCACCGGGTAATGAGCCGCGACCTTGGTGCCCTGCTTCTCGGGATTCACCGCGCTCTGATTGCCCTGCACCACGCAGTCGTTGATGCCATCTTTGACGTAGGGGCTCTCGTTCTTCTGCCCGGGGAACAGCCGCTCGTGGTTGGTTTCGTTTTCGGTGAAGAGCAGCGGCGTTTCACCTTCGCAGCAAAGCGTGAATTCACCGAGCACCGAATGGGTTCCCGCGACGGTACTCGTGCCGACTGAAGGCTTGACCTTCTTGAGGTTTGGTTTCTGGGTGGTTCGGTTCGATTCGGCGATCCACGATGACCAGTCGTTTCGGAACCACAGCGTCGGCAGTAGATGCAATTCAGCCGCTTCTGGTCCCCGGTTGGCCGCCGTGATCCGCACCAGGATGTCGTCCGGACCCGCTTTGGCGTACTCCACGAAGATGTCGAAGTATCGGTCTTCCTTGAAGACGCCGGTGTCGAGGAGTTCATACTCCATCTGGTTGCGGTCGCGCCGCCGGTTCGTCTCCACCAGGTCGGCGTAGGGAAAGGCCGCCTGCGGATACTTGTACAGGTACTTCATGTAAGAGTGGGTCGGCGTGCTGTCGAGGTAGAAGTAGTACTCCTTCACATCCTCGCCATGATTGCCTTCGCTGTTGGTCAAGCCAAACAGCCGCTCCTTGAGGATCGGATCCTTGCCGTTCCAGAGGGCCAAGGCAAAGCAGACCTGCTGCTGGTCGTCGGAGATGCCGGCCAAACCGTCTTCCCCCCAGCGATACGCCCGCGAGCGGGCATGATTGTGAGTGAAGAAGTTCCAAGCGTCGCCATTCTCACTGTAGTCCTCACGCACGGTGCCCCACTGGCGCTCGCTGAGGTACGGCCCCCACTGCTTCCAGGGCACTGCCTTGTCCCGAGCCTCTTCCAAGCGAACGTGTTCAGCCGTCATTGGTGCCTGCTCTGGCTCTCGACGAGACCATAGGAAAGGGAGATCATGAAGTGGACGTGCACCGATTTAGTATAACTCGTTTCATCGCTTCGGTTCGGGCAATTTCAGCGATTCTCCAACTTTTCAACGACTGACCCTGGCGAATCGCGCATCCCGGCAGTCTCGTTACGGGTCGAATGGACGGAAACGAGTGCCTCCTCGTCAGAATCGGAACCCGGCGAGCAGACTGCAGACCTGGTCGACTCTGGCCGGCGCGTCACGTAGCCTACCCCGAAGAAGACGGAGACAGTTTCAAGGAGACGGAGGAGTCCCAATGCATCAGCCACCTACGCGAATCGTCGGGCTCAGCGTGATCGTGGGTCTGCTCCTGGCCTCGGGAGAGGCCCTTGCGGGTAACTATGATCTGCTCCACCGCGTGCCGGACTCGGCCAACACGATTCCTTGCCGGGGCCGTCCAGGTGGCCGGACATGATGGTCGGCGATCCCTGTCTGCCGGAGAGCCTGCTTCCAAGCAGTTCAAGAAGATAGGCGGAATGACGAATGCTTTGAAAAACCCGTGTGGTAAACTGCGTAAACGCCGGTTTTGAAACCGGCTCTGGCAGGTGCATCAACCCGCTCTCGCAATGCGCTGCGTCAACCATAAGAGAAAACGTTCATGGGCCTCATACTGGGAATCATCACGGGAGCATCGCTGCTGGCGTGTGCCCTGGTTGCAGTTTGGATGGCCGGCGCGATTTACTACGACGTGTGTGGCGGAGCCAAGTGGGGCCGTTGGGTCTTGCTGGCCTGGGCCGTTGGCGTGATCGCGATGTTCGTGGTCTGGCGGCCGCTCTGGCAGCCGATCGTTGCCTTGCTCGGGGCGGAGTCGCTATTCCTCGCTTGGTGGTACCGACAGAAACCGAGCCACGACCGCGACTGGGACCCTAGCGCAGCCGTGCTGCCGCGGGCTGTCATCGCCGGGGATGCGGTGACGATCGAAAACGTCCGCAACCTGGAATACCGTTCGCTCGACGATTTCACTCCGCATTGGGAAAACCGCACATATCATCTCTCGAATATAAAGGGAGTGGACGTCATTTTCTTCGACTGGGGAGACGGGCTTAGAGGCCACCCCGCCCTGGTCTTCGACTTCGGACGCGATGGCCGCATCTGCATGTCGATCGAGGCGCGAATCACGAAGGGGCAGAAATACTCGGTCTTTCGCAGTCTGTATCGACAGCAGGAGCTGATCTTCGTCGCCGCGGACGAACGCGACGTCATTCTGCGGCGCACGAAATTCAGCGAACGCCAATGGGCGCACCTCTACCACCTCAATTCGAGCGTGGAGGAACTAAAAAGAGTGTTTCTCGATTACGTGAATATGATCAATCAATTGTACGAGAGTCCGCGCTGGTACCACGTACTGTTCACCAATTGCACAACGTCCTTCTACAAGCTTCCCAGCAGAAAGGTCCGCTGGGACTGGCGCGTCATTGCCAACGCCCGTTTGGATCGGGCCCTCTACAAGGACGGTCGATTGGACCGGACTCTACCCTTTAAGGAACTCCGCCGACTCGCCTACCTTAACGACATTGCGAACACAGCCCCGGCGGCGGGATTTGGGGATCATATCCGCCGCGAACTCGAAAGGCGCCGCCATGAACGATGAGCTCATTCCGCTCCTGAAAGTGCACGAGTACTTTCAGAGTGCATCCGATGAGACCCTCCAGGAAGTCGTGCGGCTCGGACGGGTCGAGCAGTATCCCGCCGGGAGCGTCGTCCACGAGGCGGACGTCGTGCTCACCACGGTGGGCTTCGTCCTGCGCGGGCGGCTCAAGGCCATCCGGGTCAGCTCCGGCGGTACGGAGTCGCTGTTCCGCATGATCGAGCGCGGCGAACAATTCGGGCTGATGGTCGGCGCGCTAAGCGAACCCGTGCCGATCCGCATCGTCGCGCTGGAGCCCACGACGGTCCTCAGGCTGGACTACGAAGAGGCGATCGAGCTGACGTTCGCCAGGCCGGACCTGCGCCGTCTGTGGCTAAAGACCTACGCGGGGAGCATGCGAAAGTTCTTCTTAGGCGCGGCTCCCAAGCGGTCGGCGACGATTCTGGCGCTGATTCACGATTCACCCGCCACGCGCCAGACGGCTGAACGGCTCATCCGGCGACTGAGCGACGTCGGTGAGCAACTCGCCGTGTTGAGCGATTCGGACCAGCGAATGGATTCGCCAAATGTGCGGTTTCGGCCGCTCCGAGAGGACGGCCGAGATTTGACGTTAGAGGAAATACGGGAGCAGGTCCCTCGCTGGCAGGACGCGAATCGAATCATTTTCGACGTCCACACCTACCTGACGCCGGAACGGACGGCGCAGCTCATGAATCTCGTCGACCGCGCCGTCTATTTCGTCCCGGCAGATGCGGCAGACAGCGCAATCCGCCGCCTGCAGGCGATGGACGTGTCTGCCCGGGGCTGGCGCGACAAGATCAGTGTCGCCTGGCTGATTGGGGGCGACAGTTCCGTGGTCTCCGCCGTTCCGAACCTCCCCGAGCTTGCCTCCCGCGATTTCAAAATCAAGGAAGCGCCGCCAAGACTGCCGATGGGCCAGTCGCTGGCCAACGGGCTGGAGCGGCTGGTACACGACCTTCGCGGCGTGCGTGTGGGCGTGGCCCTCGGCGGCGGGGCCGCCCGAGGCTTGTCGCACCTCGGCGTGCTCAAGGTCCTCGAGCGCAGCGGCATCGTCGTTGACATGATCGCTGGCACCAGCGCCGGCGCCATGACCGGCATTATGTACTCCGCCGGCCTGGATCCCGACTACAACGCGGATTTGTTCGCCACGGACCTTCGCCCCTCATGGATTTTTCGCCGCCTGCCGCAAGGCAACTATTGGTACCTCATGTACAAGTACCGTCGCGGGCAATTCGACCCAATGCTTCGCAAGTACCTGCACGACTGGAGACTCGAACAACTTGCCGTCCCCTGTCTCTCCGTCACGGTCGACCTGGTGAGCGGCAACTCGGTAGTTCGCGAACGCGGCGACGCTGTCCATGCGATCCTCGAGAGCATCAACTTGCCCGTGCTCTCCGTGCCGATCGTCCGCAACGGCCAGGCGCTGATCGACGGCGGGCTGGTCAACAACATCCCGGCGGATGTGCTGGTGTCGATGGGCTGCAATTTCGTCATCGCCATCAGCGTGACGGCGAAGCTGGAGACTCGTTTCTGCGACATCAAACCTGGGCAACCAATTCTGTCCAGGAACAAGCCGGGCATCGGGCCGACGATCTTGCGCAGCCTGCTGGTTCAAAACCACAACCTGAACGCCTTCGGTGTTCAGCCGGCGGACGTGGTTATCGAGCCGGACGTGACGGGCGTCGACTCCGCGGAGTTCATGAGGGCGAAGGAGCTCGCCGCGATCGGAGAGGCGGCCGCGCTCGAACAGGTCCCGAAGATCCGGCGGCTATTGAATCGGCTCGATCCCCAACTTTTCAAGCTAACCGCCGACGCACATGAGTCCGCGCCGGCGTGATCGGCAGTGCCCTGCCGAACATCAGAGCCGGTAGACCAGACCTGCGAACGGCCCCAGCCACCCATCTCACGGTGTCAGGGCAGGTCGCCCGGCGGAATCTCGAGGCGGAGTCGATCCATCCTGGCAGCGAGCGGCAAACGTGGCGACTGGATTTGAACTGCGCAACTATCCAGCTGAAAACAAGTTCCAGCCAACTCCCTTTTGTAGACTCCCAGCCTGTCCAACTCGTTGAACTGACTCAACGAATTTGCAGGATTCGCGTGGGCCGCTGCGAGCAAGAGGTAAACACCTCGTCGGAAATCGATGCGACGAGCTTTTTTGAGGTCAAATCGGGACAACTGTATTTGAACCGAGTCGGCGCGTGTCCTCCGGCGCTACAGTCCCCGCGCCGGTCACTTCGAACCGGGAGTCTTTTGCGCGCGTCGGTCCGACACACCGACGCGCGTTGTGGACACGGGCAACCAAAGCCCCAAGGGTGCGTGGACCGCTAAGGATTGCGCAGCCGGACCGACAGAAGCCCCGCTTGGCCCGGAATCGACTCAACGGATTCCCCGGCAGATAGGCCGCCGTTAACCGGCCCTCAACGCATCAACATCCGCTGGAAGGCGCAAGGATTGCGCTTTCCGAGACCAGAGGCGCAGCAG
>JBAUOX010000773.1:0-3969 GCA_049579985.1 Isosphaeraceae bacterium
CCGAAGCCCAATCCCAGACCATAGCCGAATCCTAAGCCCGGATAGCCAAAGCCGCCGTAACCGTAACGGCCGTAGCCGCCGTAACCGCCATAGCCACGGCCGTAGCCGCCGTAGCCGCCATAGCCACGGCCGTAGCCGCCATAGCCCCTGCCGGGATAGCCCCAGCCGCCATAGCCCATGCCGCCGTAACCGCGGCCATAGCCGAAGCCGCCATTGCCCATCCCGCCGAAGTTGCGGTTGGCCATGGAGAAGTTTCGCTGCGCTCCGCCCAGACCTCCCATGACATTGCGGTTCATGTTGAAGTTGGTCTGCGTGAGCCGATTGGCACCGCCGAACTGGCCGAGCCTATAATTATTCCGGTTGCCGAAGGCGATGCCGTTATTCATCCCGCGCGCTGCGCCGACGGAACCGCGACCGGCCATTCCACCGACTGAAGGTCGAAAGCCCGAAGACATCGATGGGCCGCCACGGAAGCCACCCATGCTGGGTGCACCGCGGAAGCCACCCATGCTGGGTGCACCGCGGAAACCACCCATGCTGGGTGCACCGCGGAAACCACCCATACTCGGCGCGCCGCGAAAGCCCATGCTCGGCGCGCCGCGGAAACCGCCCATGCTCGGCGCACCGCGGAAACCGCCCATACGGGGAGCAGCACGAAAGCCACCGCCGCCACCGCGAAAACCGCCTCCTCCACCGCGAAAACCGCCTCCTCCACCGCGAAAACCACCGCCACCACCGCGGCCACCGCCACCGCCGCGGCCCGCGGCCAGGACTGACGTGTCAATCCCGGCAAGTGCCACGAAAAGAACGAGGCCAAGGATTGCCAGGAGACTCAGTTTGTGTTTCATGGTCAGAGCACTCCCTATGTGGAGCCGCGTGGTGAACTCTCCTCATTCTATGACGAGCATAGCCGAGTTGTTCACGTCCATGATCCCGTGCGCACGATTTTCGACACGTCAGACGCAATGCCGGCGGCCTGCGGATCTTTTTCCGACAACGCTGGCGCACTCTCAGTACTTCAAGTATCCAGGATCTTCCACAATAGTGTAGTCATTGCCGCTGCGGACGTGAGAAAATCTTCAGAGCCGGATGACGCGAATGGCGTCCTTCAGGAGCTGGGCGACGCAAGCATGCTCTCCAACGGCAACATTGTGTTCTCTCGCAAAGTCGGGGCCAGCGAGATCACGCCGGAGCAGAAGATTATCTGGAACTACGATGCACCGAAGGGATGCGAGATCCATACGACCCAGCCGACCGGCGCCGAACGCGTCCTGATCGTGCAGAACGGCGACCCGGCGAAACTGATGGTGATCCATAAGCCAACCGGCAAGGTGGAAAAGGAACTCATCCTGCCGACTCGAAACCCCAAGAGCCCCCATGGTCAATTCAGGCATGTCCGGATGACCAGCGCGGCGACGTTCCCCGCTGCGCACATGGACCTGGGAACGGTGGTCGAGTAAGACGCGGACGGCAAGGAGATCTGGTTGGTTCTTGCCCCATCAGCCTGGGCGGCCGTCGGGCTCAAGAACGGTAACACGCTGATCAGTGGCAACCAGCATTGTTACGTGCGCGAAGCGAATGCCAAGGGAGAAATCGTCTGGGAACTCACCCAGAAGGACGTGCCCGGCATCAATTTGTTCAACATCCAGGAGGTCAGCCGGCTGGCCAACGGGGATACCGTCGTGTGCAACTGGTGCGCGGGCGGCCTCAAGTCGAAGCAAGACTGGGCGAAGACAGTCCAGGTGCTGGAAGTGCCCCCGGACAAGAAGCTCGTCTGGGCGCTGAGGGAGTGGACCGACCCGGCGGACCTCGGTCCTGCTTCCTCTCTCCAGTTGCTCGATGAGCCGGGCGCCGCCGAGAACGGCGACCTGCAGCGATAGGGGGCGACGTTGCGGCTCGCCCCTTTGCCGGGCAATCACCCCTGGCGGCGGCGTCGGTCATCGTTCGAATCTTTCTCATCAATAGTGGACCATCGCGAGCCACGCGACGCCGACGAGGGTCGTCAGCACCGTCAGCGGTACGCCGACCTTGAGATATTCCAGGAAGCTCAGCTCGGTCCCGGCGCGGCGGGCGTTCTCGACGACGATCAGGTTCGCAACCGAGCCAAGCACGGTCAAATTCCCCGCCAGCGTGCTCGACATCGCCAGGGCCAGCCACGCCAGCTCCTGCCGCGGCATGACCTCCATGAGCGGCTTGAACAGCAGCACCGCCGGGACATTCGAGACCAGGTTCGACAGGACCAGCGACAGCCCGCTGACCAGCACGACCGGCGACTCGAGCAGGGCATGCCAGCGCTCCAGGCCCCAGGTCTGGACAACCTTCACCTCGAAGGCGTGCACCACGACGAACAAACCGGCGAACATGACCAGAAGCGACCAGTCGATCGCGTGATAGACCTTCCCGGGGCGGACCCGGTCGAGCATCAGCACCCCCGCCGCGACGAGAGCCACCAGGGCGATGGGCTGCCCCGCGAAGAATAACCCGACGGTGACCAGCGTCACCGCCATACTCTTGATCAGAAGGCCGCGATGGACGCGGGGCGCCGGCGACTCATCGGCTGCGCTGTGGTCTTGTTTCGACTGGGCCAGCGTCTTGCGGTAGACCAGCGCCACGACGGCGAAGTTCAGTACCAGGCCTATCAAGGCAATCGGGGCAAGTCGCGCTGCGAATCGCAGATAAGAAATATGCGAGAGCGATCCTATGATGATGTTCTGCGGGTTACCGGTGATCGTGGCAACCGAGCCGATATTCGAGGCCGTCGCCAGGCCGACCAGGTACGGGATCGGCGGCCGCTTCAGGCGCTGACAGAGGTGGACTACAAGCGGAGTCAACGCGACGCAGACGACGTCGTTGACGAGAAACGCCGAGAGCGTTCCTGAAATGGCGATCGTCACGGCCAGGAGAGTCAGCGGCCCCGAGCATCGGGCGGCGACCTGCTCCGTGGCCAGTGCGAAGAAACCAGCCATGCGGAGGTACGCCACGACGACCATCATACCGAAGAGCAGGACAATTGTTTCATAGTCCACGGCCCGGGCCGCGTCACCCATCGAGAGCACGCCGCAGGCGAGCATGACGGCCGCCCCGACCAGGGCGATCCCCGCGCGGTCGGTTCGCAGGCCGGGAACCTTGCCGACGGCCAGGGCCAGGTAGGTCAGACCGAAGATCGTCGAAACCAAAGGGATTGAGGCCGAGGGGGCGGTCACGGAGTGTGTTTCCTTGGAATCGAAAAAGTGCAGCGAGACCGACGCTACGCCGATCCGTCCTCCGTCACGGGGTCGTCGGGAGGTCGGACGTCGTGGCCATCGGTTCGCCGGCCAGGCCGTCGCCGGATTCGCTATCCCGGGCCAGGGTCTCCGGGACCAGCGCCACGACGATGGCCGTCGCCACCGCGCCCAGGCCCGCCAGGAACGCAAACAGCCCCCGGTAGCCGAGCGGACCGACCAGGAACCCCGACGCCGCCGGCCCCAGCGCCGAGCCCAGGACCAGA
The DNA here is from genome assembly GCA_049579985.1 of Isosphaeraceae bacterium. Lineage (GTDB taxonomy): Bacteria > Planctomycetota > Planctomycetia > Isosphaerales > Isosphaeraceae > Aquisphaera. Next base: position 3,488 of record JBAUOX010000773.1, read on the forward strand.
CACGACCCGACGATCACTTGCGCCTCGCCCGATCTTCTCGGGTCGGCCAGACGGTCGCTCACCCACGCGGCCGCCACCACGGCAAAGAGGCCGTTCCCCAGACCGTCCAGGGCCTGGTTCGCCACGGCCAGCCACGGGCTTTTCACCACGGCAACCAGCGCCAGCCGCAACGCCAGGGTCGAGACAATCCCGATCGCGCGGTCCGAGAGTCCTTTCTCTCCGAGGTAGAGCGGCAAGTACGGCAGGGTGAAACCGATCGCCGCCATGCCCAGGAAGTACGACCCGTAGAGTCCAAAGCGGTTGCGCCAGTCCATGCCAATCCTTCGCGATCGGGAATGTTCGGAAAGAACCGGACCGGGGCGATTTGCTCGACCCCGGCCCGACCGGATGTCGGGATGAGTCGGCCTCACCTGGGGGGCAAGGGCGGCGGGAGGTCGGCGTCACGGCGCTCGGTCCGCTTCTCTTTGGGCTCGGGCCGGGCG
>JBAUOX010000774.1:0-7846 GCA_049579985.1 Isosphaeraceae bacterium
GGGCACGACAGCTCCGGGCGGCGCGGCACCATGACCACCGACCCCGGCGCGATTCACACACGCTTCCGCCAAGGCAGGGTGGCCGCAAGATAGAAGTGCCAGTTTACTAAAGTCGGGCAGTTCCGGCAGCTCACGCGGCTGCGCCAGTTGGTACAGGTCGTCGGTCTGCAAGAAGTCTGCCACGCCCACCACGGAGGTCCACACGTTGCCGAGGACGGCTATGTAGGAGGTGACGTTCGTCGACAAGGTTTGCTGCGCAGCCACCAGGTCGCCAAAGGCCGAGCTGGGGTCGATCTGGCGGCGCGCGAAGATGCCCCGGTAGTAGCGGACCAGGTCGGGCAGGATATTGCGCCGGTAGTCCTCCAGGGCGACCAGGTTGTTCTTGTACATCGAGTAGGCCGAGGCCAGGCTGTTGGCCAGGGTGACCTCGACCCGGTGCGATTCTTCACCGGCACGGAGCAGCGCGGCCTGGGCGGCGATGATGTTCCCCTTGTTCTGGTCCCAGATGGGGATCGGGAAGCCGACCGAGAGGGTTTGGTACGTCCCGAACGGGGCCAGCGAGAAGTCTTTCTCGAGCGAGGCACGCACGTCAAGATCGGGGACGAGCGGCGTGACCTGTGCCAGCCTCAGGAGATGCTGCGCCTTCACGACGCCGTTGCGGGCTGTCAGGATGTCGGTGTGGTTCTTCAGGACGTGGGAGAGGACCGTATCATAATCATAGTACGGGATGAACCGATCGACCCTGCCGGCGATTGCCGTGAGCGGCAGTTGCTGCAGGCCGAGAGTCGCCACGAGCGCTTTCCAGTCATACATGTACGAAAAGATCGCCTGCTTGTACGCGAGGCGGGTCATATAGGCTTGCGCTCGCAGGGATGCCGGTTCGTAAGGCGCCGCGACTGCGCCGCGCAACAACCCCGTCTGGATCCGATAGACATCGTCGGTGAACTGCGCCAGCGCCCGGTTCACGATCAATGTCTCCACGTCGACCAGCACCGTGAAATACGCGGTGCGCACCGCCGTGGACAGATCGCTGCGAGCACGCTTCAGGGCCAGCACCGCATTGTCCAGATCCTTCTGAGCCGCGGCCACCCCGAGCTTCTGTTTGCCACCCGTCTTGATGATCTGTTCGATGGCAGCGCCCTGGACGCCGGCCGTACTGTTATTGTTCGACGGATCGACCAGGTAGCTGAGGACGGGGTTGGAGTAAGTCTTCGCCTGAATCAGGTTGCCCTTGGCCGCCTCGACGTCCGAGACCGCCTGCCGCAGCGTGGGGCTGTTGGCGGCGGCCAGGCGCTGGAGGTCGGCCAGCGTGTAAGGCATCCCTTCCGGCCCCGGCTGGACCGTCGGCTCGACCGGCAGGGGCGGTAGCTCCGGATAGATGCGCTCGATTGCCGGCCCCGCCGCGACTGGGTCCTTCGGTATCTTGATCTCCGGCGCCTCCGCCCCCGGCAGCTTCTCCGGGATACGCAAGTCAGGTGTCCGCTGCCTGTCTCCTGGACTGCGCGACCCTGGCTGCGTTTGCGTCCAGGCGACGGTCTGCACGGCGTCATCCTTCAGGGGCATCTGCCGCCGGGCCGGTTCCCGCTGCAACTCCAGCAAGGCGCTGGTCTGCACGTCGGTGGGGGCTTCGGGCACCGCTGTGCTCTTCCGGCCCGACCGGGTGCTCGAGGACGCGCCGTCGCCCTTGGGAGTTTCTGCCGGTTTCGCAGCCTCCGTTGCGCCTTCAGGAGCGATGTCGAAAGGATGATTGACCAGATCGCAAACAACGTGGTCGGTCGTCTGGCGGACGGGCCACGCGCAGCCGCTCACCAGCAACAATCCAGAGAGCAGGAGTAGCCTTCGTACCATGATCTCCGCCCTCGAGAATAAACCCAACGTAGGAGAAGAGAAAATGCGCAAGAGTGGGACCGCCAAAGTCCAGGGGACCGGCGGTAAGACCTGGCCGCGAGCCGCCTCTCCAGGAAGCGGAGCGACCGCAATCTGCCAGTTCACCCCGCGTCGAGCTGATTCGAGTCTGCCACGGCGGGAAGCTGCCAGCGGCTCAGGTAAGCCGCCAGAACCTCCTCGGCAATGGCGGACTGAGAGATCCGCCGCATCGCCGATTCGACGCCGAGACGCTGAGCCGTCCCGACGGTGAGATGGAGAGTGACCTTGACAGTGCTCGGACTGACGGGCGAATCGCCGTCCTGGCCAGACACACTGCCTTGTCGTCGTCCTGTCGCGTCGCGTCCCATTCGACTCGCCTCCTTGCCGTCGTGCCACACAGACCTCTATCGGCAATCCGGGGCGGCTTCCTCAGGAATTCGGGCGGGCTTCTTGAGGAATTCGGGGTGATTCTTTGCCGCGATGGAGGGGATATGACGGTTACGGAGGAAAGCGTGAAGGCGGTGCCCGGCCGAAATCCAGTGGTGGTTCCCCGAGGAGGAATCAATCCCTGAACCGGTCGTGCCGATTCCCCTTTCGGCGAGGTGTCCCGAGTGATCAATGGTCCCAGTGCACGCGTATCGAGCCGACCTCTACGGGGCCGCGCTGGGTGTTGTACGCGGGGTTGACGATTTCCTGGAAGTCGAGCGTCACCACGATTCCGGTCGTTACCTGCCAGGCGTAGTAGGTCTCCAGAATCTGTTCCAGACCATACTTCAGCCGGCCGTCGCCGATGATGAAGCCCACGCCCCCAGCGGCCAGGTAATCGCGATGCGGACCGGATATTCCATTGAGGACCCCAGCCAGGCCGATCCGGTCGTATGGCCGGCACCAGCGGCGCCCGCCCAGCACCAAGCCGGCGCTTAGCGTCCGGTCGATCTCGGTGAAGGCCCACGACTCGGAGTGGCCATCATTCCAGCCCAACCGGCTGAAGAAGCCGAGGTCGTCGGTGATCTCCTGGTCGATGCTCACGCAGATGCCATACTTGTAGCGATAGGAGCGCGTCTTCGTGATATCGGGGTCGACGGGCATCAGTTGCAACGCCTCGTTGTAATTGCCCATGTGCGCATGATTCAAAAAGACCATGAATCGGGCCTCTCCAGGGCGGCTGTTGATTTGATAGCGTTCTTCCAGCTCGGCGACCTGCCCCTGCGCTTTCAGGAGGTGCCAATCGAGGGCAGCGCCGTTCGCGACTGCCGGCTCCATGAACACGCCATAAGCCAACGTCCAGTTCGGCGTGGTGTAGTGGACGGCTGCGCCGTAGGTGTATCCGCGGACGTTGGAGGGGTAGTCCCATGCGCCGTTGTACACCAGGGCCCAGTTGAGGAACTGGGTGCGCGGATCGTGGGCATAGCGGTTGTCGTCCACCGTGTCGGGAGCCGCAAGTTTGCCGACGGTGACGGCCAGCCGGCGCACGTCGCGCTCGCCGGCGACCTGGTTTTCGTCGTCGGGTGCACACTCCCGCCCGCCCCCGAAGCCGAATGTCTGACGCACATAAAGTCGAGCGATATACGGGGTGGGGTTCGGGACACCGACGCGCGTCGCTTCGCCATTGGGAAAACCGGCGATGCCGGCCGTTCCGCTGAAGCCCCCGCCACCCGCGGTTTCGGGATTGAATATGATCTGAGTGTCGTTTCTTTCGGATTCACAGAGCCGGGCTGCATAAAACACAGTGCCGGTCATCGTGTTGGCAGCAGGCTCCGACGGCTTCAGGCTTTTAGGGCCGGTGTAGGGCGCCGGGAAGACGTTGTGCACCTGGGTCACGACGGTTGCCTGCGCATGCGCGCTATACCAGGCGGCTTCGTTCTTTCCAAAAAGGCCTTTCGCTTCCGCTGGCGCGCCAGCAGATGGAAAGCTGCGCTCACCCTCGGCGGGAGGATAGCGACTCAAACCGGTGTCTCTTTGTCGCTGGCTGATGCCTCCCGACTCGCCGCCTGAGCCGAAAGTCTGGAGCGGATCCAGTCCCAGTCGCGCGAGCAGCGGCCTGGTCTCGGCGGCGCCGACGCGCTTGATCTCGCTATCAGCGATTCCTTCGCCTCCGCTCGTCTTGCCGGGGCCCTCACCTCCAAGCGTATCCGAATCGAAGATATCTTGATCGTCGTCTCTTTCTGATTCCCGGAGCGCAGCCGCCAGGCACAGCGTGCCGGTCATCGACGTGACAAGAGGCTCGATCGGCAGCAGGCCAGTCGAATTGAAGCAGGGAAACGGAAAGAGATCGTTCACCTGGGAAACTGTCGTCGCCTGCGCAGGCACTATCTGCCTGTCGGCTCCGCCTTTGCCCTTGGGGGCGTTCGCTCCCGCTCGCGTGCCATCCCCAGCCGTTGGGCCCGGCGGGCTGACGGTGCCGTTCTCCTCGGTTGGCTCGGCGCCCGAGGGTGGTCTCGTTTCCTCGGCCGGAGGGGTTCGCTCGCCCTCCGCGGGCGGATAGCTACTCACACCGGTGTCGGATCGCCCCTCGCCGACGTTCGTAGCCGGCACGAACTGGCCGTAGCGTTCGCCCTCGGCGGGAGGATAGCGGCTCAAACCGGTATCGCCCGTTCCCTCTTGGACTTTCATGGCGGGCCCGCGCCGAGATAACGGTGAATGCAGACAGTCCACATAAGCCCGCCACGCCTGGCCGAGTGTGTGCGGCGAAGGATGAGCCGCCGGATTGCCGGTGCCATTCTTGGGCTTCGACTGCTGTGCCACATTCGACTGACATGCGCAGGCCGGCGGCGAACCTTGGCCCGAGGACTCCGAGAGCTGGCCGGGACTGGCACAACCAGCCGTCAAGCACGCACCCAGGGCGCAGCCAATCCAGACGGTAGCCGAATGGACGGCAGAGACCAGCACTCTCTCGCGCGTCCGGTCCATCGGCTCTCCCAGTGCAGCAAACGTCTGAATGCAACGCCCGTCGCTGCCGTCGGACGTGATCGCCAAGGGTGCGTGAGGTGACTGGCATAACCTTCGCACTGGTGATCGCAGTCCCTACTACTCGCCGCCGTGGCCTGACACACTGCCTTGTCGCCGTCCTGTCGCATCGCATCCCATACGTTTCGCCTCCTTGCCGTCGTGCCTACACACTCCGCCATCGGCAATTCGGGCCGGCTCCTTGAGGAATTCGGGGTAATTCTCCGCGACGATGGTGCGATTACGACGGCTGAGGCACGCCCCGGACGGTCACGGCCCGGCGAGCTGAGACTCCTTGCCGTTGCGGGTCAGGCAGCGGGGTGAAGGGTTTTGCCGTGAGCCGCAATCGTCGCGGCGGGATCAGGCCCGTTCGTGGCCGAGCTGTTGCAGGACTTCGCCGAGGAAGCGTTCCACTCGATCCCCGATCCCTGGCTCCTCTTGCTCGCGGTTGCCGGCCACATTCAACGTCCCGATCTTGTTTTCCGCGATCCAGGTTGCGACGTGGCACGGCTCGAACGACGCGCCCGGATAGACCGGCATGCAAGGCTTGGCGAACCGGTGACACGCCCCGACCGTCGCCTGGGCGCGCAAGGTCGTCGTCACGCCGAACCAGAGGGTCGCGTCGGTAGCCAGGACGTTTTGCTCGGTTCGATCGCGGACGCTGTCCGCCGGCAGCTCCGTCGCGCAGTACTGGTCGGCGAACTCGGGGTGGGGACCGTCTTCGGTCAAGAGGCCTCTGGGCATCCAGCCGCCGGATGAGACGCCGAACGCCTTGGCGGCGCGCCACCCGGCTCGATCCGCGCCCGACTGGCCGCCGCTGATGATCTTGTCGAGCATGATGGAAGACTCGGTGATGTCGGGAATGGCGTCAGGACGTTCCTCACCATGCCCGGTCGCCGGCCGGGAAAGAGGTGTGCTCGGCCGAGAACTCCAGGCTCAGTGCGCCATTCCGCCGCCGCCCGCGGGCGGCTCGCGGTCACCGTAAAAGCTGTAAAGCACCGGCATGAGGTAGCGGTCAAGGAAGAGCGTCACGGTCATGCCGCCGACGACCACGATGGCCAGCGGCTGTGCCGTCTGGCTACCGATCTTGGTCGAGACAGCCGCGGGCAAGAGACCCAGGATCGCGGTCATCGCGGTGATCATCACCGGACGCACCCGCTTGAGCGAGCCCTGGATGATGGCGTCGTGTAACGGCAGTCCCTGGGCGCGAAGGGCGTTGAAGTACGAGATCAGCAGCAGGCCCTCCATGATGGCGATCCCGAAGAGCGAGACGAAGCCGACGGCCGCCGCGATACTGAAGTTGGTCCCGGTCAAGTACAACGACCAAATGCCGCCCACCGCCACGTCGAAGACGTTGCTGAAGATCACGATCGTGTCCAGGACCGAGCGGAACGCCGAGTACAGGAGGATGAAGATCAGAGTGAGGGACAAGGGGATGATCCACATGAGCCGGCCGTTGGCTTCCTCCATCTGCTCGAACTCGCCGCTCCAGACCGCCCGGTAGGGGATCTTGAAGAGCTCCTTCGTCCGCGCCTTGGCCTCATCCACGGCGCTGCCCAGGTCGCGGCCGCGCACGCTGAACTTGATGGCGATCAGGCGCTTGCCTTGCTCGCGATAGATGGTCGAGTAGCCGGGGCGATTGAACTGGCCGCTGGGGTCCGGCGCGTAGTCCGCCCCCACCGGGCTGACCAGGTCTCCCAGCCGGATGCGCGGAGTGCTGCTGATCGGGTTGGACGTGTCGGCCAGGCTGCCGGAGACCGCGGGGGGCGGCAGGGCATTCCCGCTGGCGTTGGGCGTGAAGCCCGAGCCCTGTGCCAGGACCACCTGGTTGTTGATGATGTCCACCGGGATGTCCAGGATCGACGTCTCGCTGGTCCGCCGCCACTTGGGCCAGCGCGTGGAGATGTCGAATAGTTTCTCGCCCTCGACCATGGTGGACATGGCCTTGGCACCCACGGCGCTGGTGACGACGTTGTTGACGTCGGCCGTTGTCACTCCCCACTTCTGACACTTCTCGGGATCGACACGGAACTCGAGGTGCGACGTTCCGCGGATGTGGAAGATGCCCACGTTGGCGATTCCCGGGACGTCCTGCAAGATGTTCTTGGCCTTCTCGGCCAGCAGCTCCAACTGGTCCAGGTCCGGGCCGAAGATCTTGAGTGAATTGTCCCCCTTGACCCCCGAGAGAGCCTCCAGCACGTTGTCGCGGATATTCTGCGAGAAGTTCCACATGATGCCCGGAATGGCACGCTGCAGCTCGGCGTCCATCGCGTCCACGATTTCACGTTTCCTCCGCGGGCGGGTTGCGCCGTAGACCCACCGTCGCCAGCCGGTCTCGGGCATCAGCTTGGGCCAGTCTTTCTGTGGCCGCAGCGGCACGAAGTACTCGCCACTGTAATAGCCCTCGGTGTCTGTGCCGTCGTCGGGCCGGCCGCTCTGGGTCACGATCGTCTCGACCTCGGGATACTTGGCGATGATGGCCCGCGCCTTTTTGGCGATCGCCACCTGGTGGTCCAGATTCATGTTGAGCGGACCGATGCCGCGGAGCCACAGGTTCCCTTCCTCCAGTTCCGGCATGAACTCACGTCCAAGCTGTGGGATCAAGCAAGCGGTGCCGCCGATGAGGAACGCCAGCAGTGCACAGGTGATCTTGGGATACGTCAGGCAGAGCTGGAGGTTCCTCAAGTAGCGGACCCTCAAAGTTCGGGCCAGCCAGTTCTCCTGGACCGGCTTGACGCGCTTGAGGAGCAGCATGCTCAACACCGGACAGAGCGTCAGGGCAAGCAGCAGGGCGCCGGCCAGGGAGAACGCGTAGGTCTGCGCCATGGGCCCGAAAAGCTGTCCCTCAGGGCCGGTCATGGCAAAGAGGGGCACAAAGGCGCATACCATGATCAACGTGGAATACAACAGCGCGTGGTCGATCTCCTTCACGAAGATAAGGATCCGCTCCTTGATGGGCAGGTCGGGGTGGTTGCCCGAGGCGAGGTTGCGGTAGATGTTCTCGACGACGACCACGGAGGAATCGACGATGATG
>JBAUOX010000775.1:0-15105 GCA_049579985.1 Isosphaeraceae bacterium
ATGTTTTGGATGCAGGACGGAGGGTGGAAGCAAACGCTTTACGTGAGCCCAGCCTACGAAGCGATCTGGGGGCGAACGAGCCAGAGCCTGTACGAAAACCCGCGCTCCTGGATCGACACCGTCCATCCGGATGATCGGGAGGAGGTGATGGTGCGCCTGGAGCAACAACTCCACGGGATGTCCACGGACACGGAGTTCCGCGTGGCGCGGCCGGATGGCACGCTCCGCTGGGTCCGCTGTCACGCCTTCCCCATCAAAGACCATGCGGGGGAAGTCTATCGAGTCGCCGGGCTCGCGGAAGACATCACCGAGCGCAAGCAGGCCCAAGAGGCGTTGCGTGAGAGCGAAGAGCGGTTTCGCGGCACGTTCGAGAACGCGGCCGTCGGCATCGCCCATGTTGACGCCGAAGGACGTTTCCTGCTCGTCAATGAAAAACTCTGCGACATCGTCGGCTACACACGAGAGGAATTACTCGCAAGAGCCTTCCGGGACGTCACGCACCCCGAAGACCTGGCGGCCAGCCTCGAGCAGTTCGGTGCGCTCATGCGGGGCGAGGTGCCCAGCTTCTCGTTGGAAAAGCGATATCTTCGCAAGGATGGCTCGGTCGTCTGGGGAGACGTGTCCCTCTCGATCCAGAGCGGCGGTGCGGGAAAACCCGCTTATGGCATAGCGATCCTCCAGGACATCTCCGAGCTCAAGAAGGTCGAGGAGGAATTGTGGCGGGCCAGCGAACGTTTGAAAGTCGCAGTACGCAGCTCGAACGTCGCCCTCGGGGAATGGGACCTGACAGCCGGCCCGAACGGCCGTGTTGAATGGCTCAACTACTGGGAGCAGTGGGGCACCGGAAACCCCGAAGACTACCCGACAGCCAACTCAATGCAGAGCTTGCTGCACCCAGAAGACCGGGACGAGGTGGCGCGCCTCACCGAGGCGTATGTGAGCGGCGAAGTCAACGAATTCAAGTCCGTCCATCGAGTCCAGCATAGGGACGGGTCCTATCACTGGGCGTTAGCTCAGGGCGTGCTTTTCCGGGACGCCCAGGGGAGGCCCATTCGCTCGTCGGGCAGCGTCATCGACATCAACGACCTCAAACAGGCCGAGGAGAATCTGCGGGAAAGTGAGGAGCGGTTCCGCGGCACGTTCGAAAACGCGGCCGTCGGAATCGCCCACATGGACAGCCAGAACCGTTGCCTGCGCGCCAACGAGAAGCTGAGCGAAATCCTCGGCTACCCGAGCTCTGAATTGGTTGGAAAGACCCTTCAAGAGGTTGTTCATCCCGATGATCTCGAGCCGAACCTCGCACTGTTCGACCCCCTCGTGCGAGGCGAATTGCCCAGTTTCTCGATGGAGAAGCGGTTCATCCGCAAGGATGGCGCGAGTGTCTGGACGCAGGTGACCGCGTCGGTGCAGCGCGACGCGGCGGCGCAGCCCGCCTTCTGCATCGCGATGGTCCAGGATATCTCGGAACGCAAACGGCTGGAGGCGGAGTTGAGCCAGGCGCACGATCGCCTGGAGTTGGCGGTGCGCGGCTCGAACGTTCGCATCTGGGACCTCGACATGCCGGACGGCGAACTCCAGAACGGCCGCATGTATAGCGTCAACTTCTGGGAACACCTCGGCTACGGGCCTGAGACTCAAGCCGAGACGGCGACTGCACTTTCCTTGTTGCACCCCGACGATCTGGAGCCGGCCATGCGCGCTGTCCAGGCCGCCCTGTCCGGCGAGACGAAGGTGTTCGAGGCCGAGTTCCGCGTCCGGCACAAGGACGGGACTTACCGCTGGATGCTTTCACGCGGCGCGGTCGTGCGCAACGCGGCCGGCAGACCGGTTCGCTTCATCGGTAGCGATGTAGACACCACCGATCTCAAGCGTGCCGAGGCGGCGCTGCGCGAGAGCGAGCAGCGGTTCAGGACATTCGTGGACCATGCCTCCGACGCGTTCTTCCTGCTTGACCAGAGAATGGTGGTCCTTGACGTGAATCGTCGGGCGTGCCAAAGCCTGGGCTACACACGGGACGAGCTGGTCGGGATGACTCCGACCCACCTCGACGCCGACATCACCCCCGCCGATCTTGAGGACATCGAGCGGAGGCTCAATGTCGGAGAGTCGGTCGCGTTCGAGTCCCGACACCGTCGCAAGGATGGGACGGTCTTCCCGGTTGAGATCAGGGCCCAAGCCTTCTCGGAGGGCGACCGCCACCTCACGGTGGCTCTGGCGCGGGACGTGTCCGACCGGAAGCGGGCCGAGGAGGCGCTGCGCCTCAGCGAACAGCGCTACCGCTCGCTTGTCGAGGCTACCTCGGCGATTGTCTGGACCTTGCCGGCATCCGGCTTGGCCGACAAGTCGGAACACCCGAGTTGGACTGCGTTCACGGGCCAGACTATGGGCCAGTTCACCGGCTGGGACTGGCTCGACGCGATACACCCGGATGATCGACCTCACACCGTCCAGCTCTGGTCCGCGGCCGTCGCCGCTCGATCCTTTTACCAGATTGAGTACCGAGTTCGGCGGCGCGACGGCGAATACCGGAACATGCTAACCCGCGGGGTGCCGATCCTCGCAAGGGACGGCGAAATCCGCGAATGGTTCGGTACCTGCATCGACATCACCGACCTGAAGCGAGCCGAGGACGCGCTGCGCGAGAGTGAAGAGCGGTTCCGCGGCACATTTGAGAACGCCGCTGTCGGCATCGCCCACAAGGATGTTACAGGCCGCTTTCTGCGGGTCAACGAGAAGTTCTGCGACATCGTCGGCTACACCCGCGACGAGCTGCTCACAAAGACCTGGCAAGACATCACTTACGCTGATGATGTGGCGGCCAGCCTCGGGCAATACATCCCCCTGATGCGGGGCGAGTCGCTCAGCTTCTCGCTGGAGAAGCGTTACCTGCGCAAGGATCGCTCGCTCGTCTGGGCGGACGTGTCCGTCTCGCTCCAACACGACGCGGCGGGATTACCCGCCTACGCCATCGCGATGGTCCAGGACATCTCGGAGCGCAAGCGACTGGAGGGCGAGTTGCGGCAGGCCAAGGAGGGGGCGGAGGCGGCCAATCGGGCCAAGGACGAGTTCCTGGCCAACGTCAGCCATGAGATTCGCACCCCGATGAACGCAATACTTGGTATGACGGAGCTGGCCCTCGACACCCCGCTGACGGACGACCAGCGTCAATACCTGAAAACCGTCAAGTCCGCGGCCGACAACCTGCTCGGTCTCATCAACGACCTGCTCGACTTCTCCAAGATCGAGGCCGGCAAGCTCGAGCTGGACCTTGCCGATTTCTCCTTGCGCGCTGTACTGGGCGACACCCTGCGGGCACTGGCCGTTAGGGCGCACAAGAAAGGACTGGAACTGATCAGCTATGTGCAGTCGGGCGTGCCCGATGCCCTGGTCGGCGACGCCGGCCGGCTGCGCCAGTCGTTGCTGAACCTAATTGGCAATGCCATCAAGTTCACCGCGGAGGGCGAGGTGGTCGTGCGAGTCGAAGTCGCCAGCGATTCCGTACCCGACGGAGAAGTCGGCCTGCACTTCACGGTCACCGACACCGGCATCGGCATTCCGCCCGAGAAGCAGGAGACGATCTTCCGGGCTTTCGAGCAGGAGGACACCTCCACCACGCGCAAGTACGGCGGCACAGGGTTGGGCCTGACGATTGCATCCCGGCTGGTGGCCTTGATGGGCGGGAGGATCACCGTGGACAGCCAGCCGGGCCGCGGCAGCACCTTCGCCTTCACGGCGCGGTTCGGACGACAACCGCATCCCCCGGAGCAGGTCGCCGCTTGGCTGCCGGTTCTGCTCCGCGACCTCCGCGTGCTCGTTGTTGACGACAGTGCCACCAACCGGACGATCCTGGAGGAGTGGCTACGCGGCTGGCAGATGGAGCCGGCGGCGGTGGGCGACGGGCTGGCCGCACTGAACGCCCTCTGGCACGCCACCAGCTTGGGCCGGCCGTACCCGCTGATGCTACTCGACGCGCGCATGCCCGACACGGACGGGCTGGCACTGGCCGCCAAGCTGCGCGAGCATAACGAGCTCTCCTCCACGCGCATTATCCTGTTGACTTCGGGGGACCGCCCCGGAGACCTGGCCCGGTCGCGCCAACTGGGGATCAACGCCAACCTGCTCAAGCCGGTCCAGCAGGAGGAGCTGCTCGAGATGATCTACCAGGTGATGAGCCGGACCAACGGCGACGCGACAGAGGCCGCCCGGTCTGCGCCGTCTCAGGAGCCTACCCGCGGTCTGGGTCCAAACCTGAAGCCACTACGCATCCTGATCGCAGAGGACAACGAATTCAACGCGCAACACCTGGAGCGGCTGCTGGTCCGTGGGCACCACAGCGTGCGGCTGGCGAACAACGGCCGAGTGGCGCTGGCCTTGCTCGGAATCGACGATCAGACTTCAGGGGCCGATTCTTTGACAACTCCTGGTCCGTCTCCCCCGAGCTCACCTGCTGAGCCCAGTTCCCTGACCTCGGATTTCGACCTCCTCCTCCTTGACCTGCACATGCCGGAGCTGGACGGGTTCCAGGTCGTGCAAGCGCTCCGGGAGCGCGAGCAGGTAACAGGGGGACACATGCCGGTCATCGCTTTGACGGCGCGCTCGCGGAACGAAGACCGCGAGCGCTGCCTCGCGGCGGGAATGGACGATTTCCTCTCCAAACCCGTTCGCTCCGTGGAACTGTTCGCGGCCATCGAGCGGGTGCTCTTCGACCCCAGAGTTCCCCCGCCCATCCTGCCAGATACTGACGACAGCACCAGCCTGCTCGATCCGGTGGTCTTGCTCGGAGCCTGCGGAGACGACGCAGAGGGGCTGCGGGCCATGGGTCAGAGCTTCGAGGTCTATCTCCCGCGCCGTCTGGCCGAGGTTTCCGATGCCCTCCGGAATGAGGACGCACCGGGGTTGCGTGTGGCCGCTCACAAGCTGTGTGGCCTGCTGTCGGCGTTCTCCACAGTGGCCGGTGGCGTTGCATCAAGTCTTGAAGATCACGCAGCTTCCGGCAGTCTCGAGGAATGCCGGCCCCTGGTCGAGCAACTCGAAGTGATGGCTCGGGAACTCGTCCAGGAGATGGACGGCTTGTCGATCGAATCGCTGCGAGAGCAAGTACGGGCTGCCGGCGACACAAAGTCGCGCTGAAAAGGCACCCGCGAGAACCCCAAGCTACGCGACGCAAGCCGGTTCACCTTCACGAGCTCGAATTCGGCTCGTCCCGTGCGCGAAGACGCCGCGATGGGAGTCGGCGAAGAGGTCATGGGCCGAGTCGTCAACTTCGGCTTCAACAGAGCGTGCATTTTATAGCTGTCAGTTCGCGGAACATTTGTATAGATTGCGTGGCGTTTTCTGCTGGAAAACCCAGGGTTTTCAGGGTGAAGGCGGTGACGCGACAACGTCAGGCGGCATCATGGCAGGATGAAAACCCCCACCAGCCTGGTGCATGAACGGATCAGATGATGTCCCTTTGCTCATCGGCCTGGCCCAGAAGTTACGGCTTCCGGAAGCCAATTACAGCCCCAACTGTGCTCCAGACTCATGCCTCAGCCGGCTTCCACGGGCCTGATCAGAGTTCACTCTAACCTGTACAAATATTCCGCGAACTGACAGTTATAGTTTATCTGATCGAGTATCATGGCCCTGCTCCTCCGAGGGGTTGTCGACCGGTCCGTCGGCCGGATGGGCCAGTCCTCCTTGAGGAATGGTGGGGTGGATCGGTAAGTCTGTCCGAGCTCTCGACCTCTCCGAGCCATCATTCTCCCGCCGCGCTTCCCGAGGCTGTATCCATGAGGGCAAGGGGATCACGAGCAATTCGGAGAGAGCCGCAAGATACACGTCGTAGCGACGAACGAGCCGGAGGAGTTGAATCGCCGCACCCGGCCCCAGACTCAAAGGGAGGCCCGATCCTTTCACGGCCGCGAGCAAGGCGGGCAAATCGGCTCTGCTTAGCCTCATGCGACACCGGGGATCGACCTTGAGATTGAGAGCGTCCGTCAGGTCTTTGAGCAAGCGGAGCCCCATGCGGTAGGTGATCCTCGCCTGCGCTTCGAGCAGTCCCTCGCCGCCCGCGATCAGCAAGGCGCAGACATCGAGGACGGTCGTCAGCGAGACCAACCAGGATTGACCCCAATGCAGCGCCCGGTAGAACGACAGCACGGGATGGGAGAGATGGCTCTGGAGGATCTCGGCCATCCAGCGCTCGGCCTCGCGGAGATTGCCCCTCAGAATCTCGGAGCGGTCGGTGCCGGAGTAACGATGCAGGAGCTTGATCGCGCTGGGCGGGTGACCAACTCGCGAGTGAATCAGCAAGTTGCCGACCTCACGGGCCCCGTAAGCCTGCTCCAGGACGGGCATGTAGGTAATGATCAGCGCCAGGAAGATGTAGCCAGACCCGGCCTCGAGGAGGATGAACAACCGGACGATCGAGTCCAGAGACGTCACATCACCCATCCCGAGCGTCAGGAAAGTGGAGGCGCTCATGTAAAGCAAGGTACCGAAGCCAACCGCTCCAGAAGCCGCCTGGAATCGCGGCCCCAGACTGTGATAGATCAGCGCGAAAGCGACGATCATCAGCCCAGCCCATAGCACGAGCAAGAGCACGATCGAGATCGGGCCATAGACAGCGACGAAGCTCAAACGGGAATTGGGATCTCGAATCCTGCGTCCCGCGGCGGCCCAGAGTCGCCAGCTCCACCTGTAAAACCTGCCGGACAGACGTCTCTTCGGCGTCACAGTGCGTGGCAGGATGATAGTTGCGAAGCCGTCCCACAGCACTCCGCACCAGATCAACAGACCGACTGCAAATTCTAGCCGTGAGAGCATCGTGATTGCCGGTGAAACTGACGTCTCGTATTAGGCCCCGAGGTCGATGCGCCCTACGAAAGCGCCTCATGTTGTTTCAGAGTGCTCATGGTTTTTCCTCGGGGCTGAACCCATTGTTTATCGCTATTCGACTGCCACATGCTCCTCAGGGGGTCCCATGCTCCGCGAGGATCCGCCGGACCTCGCGGATAACGGCGGGATGGTCTTGACACAGATGGCCGGACGACACGAGCGACTCGGACACCGTCCCTTCCAGATGCGCACTCTCGTACGGGACCAGGCCGTCGCTACCTCCGGCCCTGGGCGGGTCGCGCCGGTCCGCGATGATGGAATGGGCCTTGATCGTCGGCGCGAGTCCGAGCTCGTTCAGGCACATGAGGATCGGCGATTGCCACTCCAGTTCGTCGATGCTGGTGGGCAGGGCCTTGCGGAAGCGTTTCGCGAAGAAGTCCGGGCCATTGCGGGCCAACAGCCGCTCGTGGGACGCCCGCAGTGGGTCGGCGAGGCGGATGAGCCGTGAGCCGAGGCGCTCCAGCCCGCCCCGGTCGACGCGACTCCCGCGGTGCGGCGTGGCGATGAAGAGCACTCGGCGGACCTCCGGACAGGGCTTGAAGATCAAGGCGCTGCGGAAGAGGTCGCGATCTTCCGGCTCGCCCGCGAGTTCATCGGCGGGACGATTGCTGATGAGCCGCCACAGCCGGGTCCCACTGTCCTGGACCATCATCTTGGTCAGCAGACCGCCCATGCTGTGGCCGACGAGGACCATCCGCTCGAACGCCGCATCCGTGCCGTCGGGGTCGAACTTTCGCCGCACCTCCACCAGGTCGCGCCGCAGCAGCGCAGCCGAATACGGGATCGGGTCGCCCGTCGAGTAGCCGAAGGTCCAGAGCTGATAGCGGTCGCGGAGGGCCGCATCGGCCTCCAAGCTCTCGATCATCCGGGACCACGACCACGGGCCCACCCACAGGCCGTGGACGAAGACCACGGGGGTCTTTCCGCGTTGGTAGGGCCGGAGGAGGGAGAGGCCAGTGGGCTCGAACCGGAAAAGGCTCACGACGTCCGTATCCGCCCTCGACGACAAGAGGCCGGACGCCTCGCGCGATGGTTCGACCCTCGACGGAGCCTGGGACCAAGCCGATGTCGCCGCGATGAGTGCCACGATCGCGGACGAGGATCCGATGACCACCGCTATGCACACGTTTAATATTTCGCTTAAGTACCTCTGAAGGAGTAGGTTATGTTGCAGGAACATAGTTGAATTCACTTCAGAGTTAGAGTTATAGTGAGTTACAATTGTTTAGAGTGAGAGGCCGATTGTCAAAATGGGATATATAGGTCAAGATGAAGACCATCTAGAATCACCAGGAACCCCATCTTGTGACAGTCTGCAAACATCCAATCCTATGCAAAGCAGTGATCCGATGACACGCATAATCTTGGCCTCCGACAATCCGATGCGACTTCGCTGCAACCGAAGGGGGATTCCGGATTCCAAATCCCGAACTCCAGATTCCAGGTACGGCCGGATACGGTTGGCGAATTCGTCCAAGGCTTCCTGGGGTCGGGTATGGCCTTCGCTGGGCGACCTATCTCTCCGAGATTCCTGTCTACCGACTCCGACGGGAACTCGCCAAGAGGATCCGGCCGTTCTCGAGACGACTCCATAATAAGCGATCGAATCATAACGCGCTAGAGCAAGACCCTCGGGTCCATGGGCTTCGATGGCGGGAACTCGCCGGCGTAGGCCCGCCGGTGGATCTCCTCGACCGAGGCCCCGGCCGCCCGAGCCGCGATCATCGCGTCGGGATCGACGTAAGCGCCCATCGGGTTGGCCGCAAACTCCGTCGATGTGCGCAGGTACTCGGTTGACTTCTTCCAGTCGCCGAAGTTGTCGGCCAGCAACTCGACGCTGTTACGGTCGGGGTCTTCGTAGTAGAAGCCGGTCGTCGCGCCGTGGTCCGCCGTGAGGACAGGTTCGATCCCCAGGCCCTTCAAGCGGGCGTAGGTGGCCAGCAGGTCGTCGACGCTCGGGTATTCGAATGCGACATGCTGGAGTCGCCGGTGGTGGATGCGTTGCGAGTCGTCCACCAGGCCGCGCAGTTCCACGATCGCGATACGGTGGTTGGCCTCGTCGTTGCTGACCCAGGCGACCCGCACTCCCGAGGGGCCTCTTGTCCCCAGTGGCTTGGACGTCTGGTGATTGGACGTCATGCCGAGTACCTTACCGTACCAATCGAGCATCGCCTCCAGGTTCGCGGTGGTCAACCCGAAGTGGTGCAGCGTTGGACGTACGATCTCGCAACTCGCCGAAGCGTCGGACATCGCTCTCTCCGATTCGCCAAACGAGTTTCTGTGTGGGACGGATGCGATTCATGATCGTCCGCTCCAATTTGAAAAATTGATTATCACGTGTGGCGCGATGGCCAGATTCGCCGAGACGATCGCGTTAGTTCGTTCCCGGGCGTATGGTCACGGTGTTGCATGTTCCTTGAGAATCCGGGCAACCTCGTCGATGACCCTGGAGTCCTCCAGGCAGTAGTGGCCTGCGTTCACGATCAACTCGGAGACTGCGCCCGGGTGGTGTGCACTGGCATACGGCACCTGGCCGTCGCCCCCACCCGGGCGGACAGTGCCGTACCGCTCGGCGATGATCGAATGCCGCTTGACATTCGGATTGATTGGCAGGCCGTCAATGGCCAGGAGAAGGGGATGCTCCCATGCGAGCTCATCGATGCTCGTCGCCAATCCCTCTCTGAACGTCCTTGTGAAAGCGTCCGGACCGTTGCTGGCCAGGAGCGATGCACGGGCCTGCTGCAAGGGCGTGGGCGGCCGCACGAGTCGGGTTCCGACGTCTCTGATCGGACCCCACACGAGCGGGCTTCCGCGGTGGGGCGTGGTGATGAAGATGACACGTCGCACTTCCGCCATGGGTTTGAAGACCATCGACCCATGCAGCAGCTCGCGGGCTCTTGCCGGTCCGGCCTGGTTCTCGAAGGCGCTGCCGGTCATGAGGTCCCAGAGCTTCGAGCCACTGTCCTGGGTCATCATCTTGCAGAGCAGGCCGCCCATGCTGTGCCCGATGAGAACCATGCGGTCCCACGCAGGATTCGAGCGGTCGGGGTCGAGTCGATCCCTCACATCTAAGATCGCCCGGCGCAGCGTGTAGGCCGAGTAAGGAATCGGGTCGCCCGTCGAGTAACCGAAGGTCAAGAACTGAAATCGTTCACTCACGAACGGGCCGGCTTCCAGATCCTTGACCATCCGGCACCATTCTCGTGGGCTGCCCCAGAGCCCATTGACGAGCACGACGGGAACCTTCCCTGGGGAGTAAGGACGCAGCAGTGAGAGTCCGCGCGGCTCAAAGCGGATCTCACTGGGCCTGGCAGGTACTCTCCGGTCGACGCCCGAGCCCTCCGCCAGAGTCGCCCTCGCAAGTTCGGTCGTGCACCGGGCCGACCTCGGGTCTCCAGCGCCGACCTGTGCTGAAGCCGTTTCGGTTGAGAAGATCAAGGTGAAGATCGCAAGGATCTCAATTCCGCGGTGCAAGTGTCGACTCCTCAGATAGCTCTACCGTGCCCGATCGAGTGTTCTCATCAAGAGCGTTCGAGGCGATGTGCCGGCACGGTCTGGGCACCTCTCAAAGCAACCTGCGTACCAAAGCGGTGGAGGTGGCTCTTCCGCCGGTCGTCACGGGACACGAAACTCCCTGGAAACCAGCTCCGCCCCGTGAAGAGAGCCGCGCAGTGAGTTGCGATCGCGTCAAGAACAATGCAGAAAGGTAGGCCGAATCGATGCGCCGAGGTCCGAGTAGTCGTTGATCTGGTAGCTGTTTTGGCCGGCTGGTGGGAACATTTACCCATCAACACTTCCAGCAAAATTGCCTCAGTGCGGCGCTCGGGCCGCGATCGCGGAGGCACTCGGGACCTGCTCCAAGAGCTCGCGCAGAGTCAGCGGTCGAATCCGGGTATCTCGCCGCACGTTGAGCGCGCTCAACCGCAAGCTCAACCTCGCGTCACTCAAAGTGAAATGCAATGTCACTCGAACCTGAGGGCTTCGATCGGATCGAGTCGTGAGGCTTTCCAAGCAGGGTAATGGCCGAAGATGACCCCAACGGTGACGGAAACCGAGACGGTCGCCAGGACGGCGATGAGCGAGGATTCGGTCGGCCAGCGAGCAAGCAGCCGGACGAGTACCGAGGCTCCCCGGCCAGCCGCGAGGCCGACCGCTCCCCCGAGCAAGCAGAGCATGACGGCCTCGACGAGGAACTGCTGGAGGATATCGCGGGACCGCGCACCCGTCGCCCCAGGCACTATTGTAGTTGTCGTAAGCGATGGGTAAATATTCCCACCCGCCGGGTAATACGGCTACCACATCGAAGACTGTCCGGTCACTGCGGGAGTAGCTTCAGGACTTTTTCACGGGTCTGTGCTAATGTCGCTCCAACGCCTTCTGCGGCACTCACAAGAGGGCAGACATCGCTTCCAGGCGGTCTCTCGGTTGTTTGCGGTCGTGGGAAAGCCCCTTCCAAGATCTCCGGCACGCTTGTTGCCTTAGCCGCACACGACAAGATGAGCGTCCCGTTGGAGCTCTCAGACCTGTCTCGGAACCAACTCTGGAGACAAATCCGCGGTTTCTCACGGAGTCCACTTGGGAAAGCTTCGACGAAAGGGAAACTGAGGTCAGACCCATTCGCGCCTGCCCATCGCCACAAGCTGGCCGTATTCCCGCATAAGGATGGGAACAGGCGTCAGAGGGAAGGAGATGATGGACGCGACACGAACACGACGAACGCGGGACCGGGCCAGGCAGACTTGGTACACCCGCTGGCGACAGCAACGGTTTGCTCGGTTTCTGGGCTTCGCATCGGGACCGTGCTTGGTGGTGAGCCCCACGGTCCAGGTTCGCCCTGGATCGTCAAAATGATGACAGCGACCGAAGATACGGAGATACGGAGGTTGCAAGCCCCCGATCTGAAGGGTCTTTCCTTGAATCTCAGCAACTCTTGTTCTATTCCTTCAATGACTCGGCAGAGAGGTTCCATTGTCATGCTTGGCCCTCACTTCCCCGCGTCATGACGGACGGTGAAGATGTACCCCCAGAGCTCAAGGATTCCAAGCGGCTCAAGTCACGCCGAGTCCGAGCGGGCGGAGCGACCCTACATCCTGACGCCGAGGCCCGCCGCCGCATCTGCGACGGCCTGGAGTTCCTCGGCATCGCCGTGGACGAACATCGCAACGCCGCCAACGCCCCGGTCATTTCGACGGCAGACGGCCGGGTGGCCGTCCGCGTCATCCGGACCGATGAGGAGTTGCTGATTGCCCGCGCCGCGGCCGGGTTCATCCCTCGATCCCAGGAAACCTTAGCCGCGAATTCGTGAAACCCGTTACAATTCAAACTTGTCGGAATTGTCCAAGGCACTCAACACCGATGGAGGAATCAACCGATGGAGACGACTCTCAAAACGCAGGCCCCGCGCAGCAAGGGGACACCGGTGGCGGACGGCGCCGCCCTAGCCCCGCTCGCGCCGGACCTCCTCCGCAAGATGGACGCCTACTGGCGGGCCGCCAATTACCTCTCTGTCGGCCAGATCTACCTTTTTGACAACCCGCTCTTGCGCGAGCCGCTGAAGCTCGAGCACGTCAAACCGCGGTTGCTGGGCCACTGGGGGACGACTCCGGGGCAGAACTTCCTCTACGTCCATCTGAATCGGGTCATCAAGGAATATGACCTGAACATGATCTACATCTCGGGACCCGGCCACGGCGGGCCTGCGCTGGTCGGCAACGTGTACCTGGAGGGGACTTACAGCGAGATCTACACGGCCGTCTCCGAGGACGTGGCGGGGATGCAGAAGCTCTTCAAGCAGTTCTCCTTCCCGGGCGGCATTCCCAGTCACGTCGCTCCCGAGACACCGGGCTCGATCCACGAGGGGGGCGAGCTGGGCTACAGCTTGAGCCACGCCTATGGCGCGGCGTTCGACAACCCGGACCTGATCGTCGCCTGCGTCGTGGGTGACGGCGAGGCCGAGACCGGCCCGCTAGCCACGGGCTGGCACTCGAACAAGTTCCTCAACCCGGCGCACGATGGGGCCGTGCTGCCGATCCTCCACTTGAACGGCTACAAGATCGACAATCCGACGGTCCTGGCCCGCATCAGCCACGAGGAGCTGGAGCAGCTCTTGCGCGGCTACGGCTACACGCCCTACTTCGTCGAGGGGCACGAGCCGGAGGCGATGCACCGGCTGATGGCCGCGACGCTCGACAAGGTCATCGCCGAGATCCTCCAAATCCAGTCGGACGCCCGAGAGCGGGGCGTCACCGAGCGGCCGCGCTGGCCGATGATCGTCCTCAAGACGCCCAAGGGCTGGACCGGCCCCAAGGTAGTCGATGGCCTGCCGGTCGAGGGAACTTACCGGGCGCACCAGGTCCCGCTTTCCGAGCCGACCGAGCACCCCGAGCACCTCAAAATCCTCGAGTCCTGGATGCGCAGTTACCGGCCCGAGGAGCTCTTCGACCAAGGCGGCCGGCTCATACCCGAGCTGCGGGAGCTGGCCCCGAAGGGCGAGCGCCGGATGGGCGCCAACCCGATCGCCAACGGCGGCGTCCTACTCCGGGACTTGCGGTTGCCCGACTTTTGCGACTATGCGATCGACGTGCCGCAGCCGGGCAACGTCATGAACGAGGATGCCCGCACCCTGGGCAAGTTCCTCCGCGACGTGATCAAGCTCAACGCCGAGCAACGCAACTTCCGGATCTTCGGCCCCGACGAGACCGCCTCCAACCGCCTGACCGCCGTGTTCGAGGCAACGAGCAAGCAGTGGCTCGGCACGGTCATACCGACCGACGACCGCCTGTCCCTCGATGGCCGCGTCATCGAGATGCTCAGCGAGCACCAGTGCGAGGGCTGGCTCGAGGGCTATCTTCTCACGGGCCGGCACGGAATCTTCAACACCTACGAGGCGTTCGTGCACGTCATCGACTCGATGTTCAACCAGCACGCCAAGTGGCTCAAGGTCACCAGGAAATTGCCCTGGCGCCGGCCGATCTCCTCGCTGAACATCCTGCTCGAGTCGCACGTCTGGCGGCAGGACCACAACGGGTTCACCCACCAGGACCCCGGGTTCATCGACCACGTGGTCAACAAGAAGGCCGAGGTGATCCGGGTCTACCTCCCGCCTGACACGAACTGCCTGCTCTCGGTGATGGACCACTGCCTGCGGAGCCGCCACTACGTCAACGTCGTGGTCGCGAGCAAGCACCCATCTCCGCAGTGGCTGACGATGGACCAGGCGGTCAAGCACTGCACCGCGGGGATCGGCATTTGGGAGTGGGCCAGCAACGACCGTGGCAGTGAGCCGGATGTCGTCATGGCCTGCGCCGGCGATGTGCCGACGCTGGAGACGCTGGCCGCGGTCCAGATCCTGCGCGAGCACATCCTGCGCGCGCACCTCCCGGATCTAAAGATCCGCGTGGTCAACGTTGTCGACCTGATGCGGCTCGAGCCGGCGACCGAGCATCCCCACGGTCTCTCGGACCACGACTTCGACACGCTTTTCACCAAGGACAAGCCGATCATCTTCGCCTACCACGGCTACCCCTGGCTGATCCACCGGTTGACTTACCGCCGCACCAACCACAAGAACCTGCACGTCCGCGGCTACAAGGAAGAAGGGACGATCAGCACGGCGTTCGACATGACAGTCATGAACGAGCTCGACCGGTTTCATTTGGTCGCGGACGTGGTCGATCGCCTGCCCCAGCTCGGGTGCAAGGCCGCTTATGCCAAGCAGGCTGTGCGCGACAAGCTGATCGAGCACCGGCAGTACATCACCAGGTACGGCGAGGACATGCCCGAGATCCGGGACTGGAAGTGGACGCTAACGACGCGATGAGCGGAACGGGCTGGCAACTCGTCGCAGCAGCCTCGGAATAGTGGCGAGTGGCGAGAGAATCACAGATCGCCACGGCCACCCCTCCTCCCGTCTTCACTCGCAACTCGCCACTATCTCGCAGCAGCCTCGGTTGTTCAACTGACGGGGACGGAGTCCGCGCAATCAGAGCCTGACAGAAAGCCGACAAACCCATATCGAGGGTCGGATCATGAGCGAATCGCTCCCGGAAGTCTTCCTGGCGCGGCACGGCGAGACGGAGTGGACGGTCACCCGCCAGCACACCGGACGGACAGACCTGCGCCTCACCAGGCGCGGCGAGGACAATGCACGGGGCCTTTCCGAGCGGCTCCGGGGCCTGACCTTCGATCGGGTCTTCGTCAGCCCGCTGCAGCGAGCGCGTCGGACCT
>JBAUOX010000776.1:0-9367 GCA_049579985.1 Isosphaeraceae bacterium
GTGGAATCGCCAGACTTCGGGAACGCCCAGGGCGGCGTAGAGCGGCAGACGACCGCGCGAGCTTCCGCGATGATCCACCTCGATCCACAGCTCCGGTGGCGGATCGACTTCGAGGTCGATCTCGTCCTTGCCGCGGATCTTCGACGCGCTGGCCATGTAAAAGCTCTGGTCGGGCTCCTTGCCCCATCCCCGTTTCCTCCCTTGTCCGCGTCGTTTGAACGTCGTCGATCCCGCACCTTCGCACGTGATGCCGAGCAGGGACGTCACGGCCAGCACGATGAAGCCCATGCGCCTCGAGTACTTCTCGTGACGATATTGCGGCGACATGATTTCCAGCGTCCCATCGTGGTACGTCATTCGAACATGGGAATTGCCCGGCGCCCGACGAACTTCCTCGTAGAAGTCGTAAGACACGCCACGCAAGGGAAACACCAGTCGAGTATCGAGCTGAATCGAGGCCATGGTCCGCATGCTCCGGTCAAGGCTGCGAAACCTCGATTAGAGCAGATCAGGTCTGCCCGGTCGAGCAACCGGCATCCGGCTGAGCCGGTGTGGCGACGTCCGGCTCCCCGCCCACCGGCCCAAGGGCGGAAGCCGCAAGTCCGTCCGCGCGCGGATCACCCCGAGAACCAGGACCACGCCCAGGTCAGCACCCCGATGCCGCCCTTCCTGGTCGGCGTGAGCAGCCAATTTCGCAAAAAGGCTCAAGGTTCCGGCCCGATCTTGTCGATGAGCGGGTTGATACGGGCTTTTGAGGTTATGCCGTCCGGCGGGTTTTTGCGGCGATTGCCGAGGACGAGCGATGCCGAACCAGGCCGGGCCAGATTCCAGGAAGGATTCCACGGATGGCACGCAGCGCTCACGATTCTCCAAGGCTAAGCTATCTCGTCGCCCTGGCCATGCTGGTTCTGGCGCTCCTTTTCCCGATCGGGCTCATGGTTTTCAACCCGACCTTGATGTTCCAGCGCGGCTGGGAACAGTATGTCGGCACGGCCATTTACCTCTGGGCGGTCGTGACCCTGGGGCGGGAGCTCTGGCGGCTCTGGCGGAACGAGAAAGCGTTTGATGAAGCGGCCCGGCTGCTCCAGTACATTGGTGGAGCGCTCAAGCGAGGCGGATCGGCGCCGGGAACAGGGCAGGGCTCGGGCGAAGTATCAGCCATCGCCGCGGGGCTCGCCAGCGACGGGCGAATTCTCCACGTGCGAGTCCGCCAGCTCGTCGGCAACGTCCGCGAGACGCACACCCCTTCGGCCTCCCAGCTCATGGAGGTCAACCGCGAGGCTTCGGGGCTCGATCAGGAGAACATGGCCGGCCGGTTCACGCTGACTCGATACATCCTTTACTTGCTGCCGGTGATCGGCTTCATCGGCACGGTTGAAGGCATCTCGAAGGCCTTGATGAACATTAGCAAGGTCTTGCCGCTGGTGAAGGACCTCGATGCCTTCCTGAACAACCTGACCGGTGTGACCTCGGCCCTCCAGATCGCCTTTGACAGCACGCTGCTCGCCCTGTTCCTGAGCGCCGCGCTAATGCTGGCGCAGACCTTGGTCTATCGCAAGTCGGAGGCCCTTCTGGCCCGCGTCGATGGCTGGGTCGTGGAGCATGTGCTGCCGGGAGTCGGTACCAAGGATCCGTTCGCCGAACGGCTCGACGAGCTGATCGGTCCGCACCTGGCGCAATTGCGCAGCGAGCTGGCGACCATCCTGGCGCCCGCGGCCCAGTCGCTTCAGGCCGAGGCCGCGAAGATCGGTCAGAACCTGAAGGCGCCCATCGCACAGCTCGCCGCGTCGATGGATCAGTTCCCGCGCTCGATGGCGGCGTTCCAGCAGGGGGCTGAGGCCGTCGGACGGATCGGCAACAAGCTGGAGGTCCTGGAAACGGCCGGCGAGGCCACGCGGCAGGGCGCCGCGACGCTCTCGCGGATCGAACGCGCCTTGGCTCAATCGGCCGTACCCGATCCGCAGCTCGAGGACATCAAGCGTGGGCTCGACCGCGCAACGCAGGCGATCGAAAGCCTGTCCGACTCGTGGTCTTCGGCTTACGAGAAGTCGAGCCGCACCACCCAGGAGCAGCTCGCCAGCACGATGAGCAACCTCAAGGACGCGCTCGAGCTGATCAACGTGAGCATCGAGCAGGGGAACTCGCTCTACCGCAACATCGTCAAGAAGATGTTCGACGAGCGGGCCGGCGGCTCATCACCGCGGTCCGACTCGGTCCGTGCTGCGTGATTGAATGGTCCAAGTGGCGGATTCCAAGGGAACCAGTCGAGTGGTGTCGAGGGTTGTTCGATGCGCCGCAATCGTAGGGGTGGGGGCTCGGGCCTGGAGTTCGGGGGTTCGGGCGAGGACTCGTTCGTCGCCGTGGTCGTAACCAAGCTCACCGGTGCCCTGCTGTTCATCTTGCTTTTGACGATGGTGATCATGGCCCTGTTGCCCAAGGCGGTGGACCTGGCGCCGCCGGGTGGCGGCAACGCCCGGGAGGGAACCGACACCGAGCCCATTCCGCTGTCGATCACCACGCCCGAGGCGCTACCCGAAGCAATCGCCGGGCGTCCTTACGCCATTGCCCTGGCGGCCGCCGGAGGCCGCGGGCCGCTGCACTGGAACATCGAGGGACCCCTGCCGGAGGGGTTGACCTTCGATCCCGCGTCCGGAGTCTTGCAGGGGACCCCGGCGAAAGGGACGCCCCAGCCACTGTCACTCTCGGTACGGGTCAGCGACGGCACGTCGATCGCGACCGGATCTGCCCGGCTTGTGGTCTACCAGAGCGACAGGCCGCTCATCACCCCCGCGTGGTGGAAGCCTGGCCTGCCTCCTGTTCCCTGGCGGGCCTGGCTCGACCAGGGGGTGGGTTTCCTGGTGCTCTGGCTGATTCACCTGGTTGGCATGAGCACGCTGGCAAACCTGGAGCGAATTGCAGTGCAGGGATCGGTCGCGCTGGAGGGAAGTGACGCCGGATCTCTGATCGTCGGCCGCCGCTACGCGATTTACCGGAATCTCATCCGGCTCAGCACATTATCCGCGATGCTGGTGCTCGGCGTCTGGCTCTGGACAGCGCGGTGAACTGGCCGGCGCCAAGCAGTGACCATCGAGCCGGAAACGACTCGCCACAATAATGCGAATCTTTCGGAAGTTATTGTTGCCGGCGGATGCGAGAAAACCGCTTAAATGATAAACTATGCGGTCCGAAACCGGGCGTGTGCGCCATGACCACCGAGGGTGCCAGCGCCCGGCCGCGACACCGAGGAGCAACACGATGTCCCGCATCCGAATCACCCTGATGACGGCGCTGGTCTTTGCACTGGCGGCCGTGGCGATCAACTCGCAGGCACAACCACCTCCCGGCGGTCAACGAGGGGGACGCGGCCAGCGCGGCGGAGGACCCGGCGGACCCGACAACAACCTGGTCGCGCTAGCCGGCAACGACGCCGTGCAGAAAGAGCTCAAGCTGACCGATCGCCAGAAAGCGAAGGTCAAGCAGATCTCGGACGACCAGAACAAGAAGCGGGGCGAGGTATTCGAGCAACTTCGCCAGCAGACCGACATGGCCAAGGCGCAGGCGGCCCAGCAAGCACAGGCCGAGGCGCTGCAAGAAGGGCAAATTGATCCCTCCGTCGATGCTCGCGGCTCGGGAGCCGGCAATGCCCTGGCCGGGGCCTTGAACAGCCGGGGTTATCAGCCCCCGATCTACGGCGGGCAGGTCCAGGGGGACCAGGTCGATCCTGCCCTGCAGCAGGCAGCACAGTTCCAGGGACGGCAGACGGCCGATGCCGTGCAGGCCCAGGGCTGGCAGATGATGCGCGAGGCGATGCAGCAACTCCAGCAAGAATCCGAAGGTAACCTGGCCAAGGTTCTGGACAAGAACCAGGTCAAGCGGCTCAAGGAGATCCAGCTCCAGGTCGAGGGGCCAGCCGCCGTGATCCGAGAGGACGTCGCCGAGAAGCTCGAGATCAACGAGGAACAGCACGCGGAGATCCAGACCATCCTGAACGAAGCCAGTACGGACCGGCGCCAGATCAGGCAACAGAACTTCCAGCTCATGTAATCCCTGATGCCGAACCAGCCCGCCGGCGGGAATCCACCGGCCGCGGGCGAACAGCCCGATCCCAATGCGGCTGCCGATGCGGCTGCCACTGCCGGCGGAACCCAGGGCGGCCAGGCCGGCCAACCTGGAGAGGGCGGACGACGCGGACGTGGCGGCCGTGGTCGTGGCGGCGCCAATGGGCAGAACAGGCCTCGCGTTGATCCCGAAGCGATGCGGAAAATCATGGAGCAGCCCGAGGTCAAAGCCAAGACGGAAGAGACTCGCAAGGAGCAAAAACAGCTTCGCGAGCGCGAGTACGCCATGGTTTACAAGGCCATGGATCGACGTCAGGTGTCGGTGTTCAAGAAGATGCTGGGCAAGCCGTTTGACGTCGAATCGGTCCTGGGTGGGGGTTTCATGCGCGGTGGTCCGGGAGGGCGGCGGAACGGGGCCAATGGCAACGCCAACGAGACCACGGCCGCGGCCAAAGCCGATACCGCCAAGACGACGCCCGCAGCCAACTCCGATTCCAGTGCAGCCTCAACCACAACCACCAAGCCGGCCACGACTCCCCGACGGCACAGTCTGCGTGAGCGGCGAGGCCTTGGTGGCCAGCAGCCAACGCCCGAGAGCGAAACGCCTAACTGATTTCAGTCATATCCTGTGATGCCGTTGATCTTTAGATCAATTGACAGATCCAGGTGGACACTGGCCTTTCCCGATTTGTCGGTTCGCCGTATAAGAAGACCTTACTATACCACGCTCCGGTCAATTGACCGGAGCGTGGTGGTTTTGCGCCTGTCCTTCTCACCGCTCGCGAACCGGACAGGTGCTAGGCGGACTCGTTCGACGACCGAGGCACTGGAGGGAACCGGGCCATGCGTCAGGGCAAGGGACGGATTGTCCTTCTTGGGATTCTCTGGACGGGCTTCGGCGCGGCGACTCTGCTGCATGCCCAGAACCCCAGCCATGCCGGTGATTGGTGCTTGCCGGACAATCGAATTGGGATCCGCACTGCACCCTTGCTCTTGCTCTCGCGCCCTGATGTTCAGGTCGATCTACGACTCGAACGCGCACAGATCTTGGGAACTCAAAACACGATTGATGAGCTCACACGTCGAGCCCTGACCCTGCGCGGCAAGACGGGCGCCGCGGTGGTGGCCGAGCGGAGGGCAATCGACGAGGCACAGCTCGAATGGCTGAGTAACAACCTCACGGGGAACCAACTCGAGCGACTCCGGCAGATCGAGCTGCAATGGGAGGGCGTTCCGGCGATGCTTAGCCGCCCCATGGTCGCCGGGTATCTCGAGCTCACTCCGGAACAGCAACACGCGCTGGCACGAATCATTGCCGAGCGGAACCGGCTTCGAGCACAAGGCCGGTCGGCACCGCAAGCTGAGCGGACTTTTCACCGAAAAGCCTTATCGGTTCTATCAAACAGCCAGCAACAGCTATGGGTCAACCTCCTGGGGACTCCGTTCCGGTTCGCCGCGACGACCGTTCCGCCAGCGAAACGCGACATGTCAGCCCAGCGAGCCGGTTACTCCCAGGAACAGCGCTGAGCACGACAAGCCGCGCTCATCATCCCGGTTCCTCACCACTGGTAACCTCGTTCGGCGACTCGCCTCCGCCGATCCTTTGAAACCGGAAGTCGCAAAACGGCGCCCCCTGCATCAGTGTCTGGGTGCGCACGAGCCGGATCTCGGGGCTGAAGCCCTCCGCAAGGGCGAAGTCTCGCCGGCAAGACAGGCTTGCACCTAGCTCAGCCAGACCCAGGGCGTGGTACATCTCGGCATAACGGCAGCGCACGACGTTGAACGAGAGACGCTCGGCCGACTGTTCGATCAGCTCGATCTCCAAGGCGCCGTTTTCGCGCCAGCGGTCGAGCGTCCTGGAAAATGCCTCGAGGCTCTGTTCACCCAGGCTTCTTGCCAGATCGGCACCACCCTGCCGCGCCAGCTCGCCGATCACCTGGCGAAGGATGGCGACGGTGCGTTCCTGACCCAATTCCGCGGCAAACGCGCGCATCAAGGGCCCGACAATCCTGGCCTCGATCTCGCGTTGCTGAAGCAGCGGCAGCTTGGGGGCCTCGATGTTCATCGAATTTGACCTTCTCCAACCTCTGACGGAAATCGGGATAGGATCGACTCGTGATCATTCTACCGGCAGGCCACGCTCTTGAAACCCGCTCGAGCGGCCAGCTTACCGAATGCCCTTGCCACATCGCATACTTTATGGTGGTGAGAACTCGCACACGTCTTCGAGAGAGTATCCGCCTGGCCGATGCGTAAGATCTGGTTCATCGTTCATGCCCTGGGTTGGATGAGCGTCGTCGGGCTGTTTGCCTGGCTCTGGTTCCGCGATCCCTTGCTGACGGTGACGACCGCGGGCCGCGAGGATCAAACCATCCTCAGGGACCGCGTCTACCGCATGACTGCATCCGGCGCAGTGAAGCTCGACGTCTACCTGCCGCCGAATCGTCCTGTTCAGGCTGGCAGCTCTGGTCTGCTCCCGGGCGTGCTGGCGATCCACGGCGGAAGCTGGATCGGCGGGTCGAAATCGGAGTACGGGCCACAACTCGCACGCCTGACGCGGCATGGGTACGTCGTCTTCGCGGCGGATTACCAATTGGCCCGCCCCGGCAAACCGAGCTGGCCCGGGGCGCTCGAAGACTTGCGCCAGGCCATCCGGTGGATTCGCCGCCATGCCGATAAGTTTCTTGTCGACCCGAACCGGCTGGTTGTCTTCGGCAGCGGCTCGGGGGCACACCTGGCCCTCCTCCTGGGCACGTTTCCCCCCGATCGCGAGCCAGGTGGCATTTCATCGCGAGTTCAGGCCGTCGTGAGCATGTACGGCCCGGCCGATCTGGCCGATCTCGTTACCGTCCGTCACCTGTCCAACGACCCCGCCTGGCAGCTCTTGGGCCAGGACCCGCCGCACTGGTTGGCCCGCGCCCGGACTGCCTCACCCCTGGAGCACGTCAGCCGTGATGACTCTCCCACCCTTCTCATTCACGGCACGGACGATCGGTGGGTTCCGCTCGAGCAGTCGCAGCGAATGGCTGAAAGTCTGTCCCAGGCCGGCGTACTGAACCGTCTAATTGTTGTCCCCGGCGCGCGACACGGCTTCGAGCTGCCGGTGAGATTCCCCGAAACCCGCGACCTTCTCCCAGAAATCCTTGTCTTCCTCGATTCGGTGTGGCAAGTTCACCCACGCGATCACGTTAACCCTTTACATTCCCTGTAACCCACACAGCTTGCATCATGGCACTCTGGATGGAGGGGATAAATACCGCGGCATTCATCGCGCCCAGCTTTTTCAACTTGAGGCAGCATCTAGGTGGCGGCCTCGCCGATGGACCAGGTGAGGCCGGGCGACCCGCCGACTTTCCTGGTTCATGGCGCGAGTGATCCCCTGGTGCCGGTCAGCCAGTCGGAGGAACCGGCCGCCGCGCTGATAAAGGCGGGAGTGCCCAACCGGCTCGTCGTGATTCCCGGCGCGGGGCACGATCTCGACTTCCCGGTCAAGACTCCTAGAAATTTGCTCTTCCAGATCCTTGAATTCTTAAACGCAACCTGGAACGATAAGATCAGCAAGCCCTAAACCTTTAATACTCGGCGTGTTTGCGTGCGTGTTCGGACGCCCGACCGAGAGTGGACCGGAAAGTCGTCGTTTTACGGAGGCGACGCGGTGACGACCGAGCTTCATGCGGGGGGCGTGATCACGGCCATTCCCGGAGAGATCGATATCTCGGGAGAGTTTGACCCGGTGCTGATCACGGCCGCGGATCGACCTTCTAACGACACTCTGCCAGTCATGCCCGACCCGGCAGCCGACCACGAGTGCAGCGAGCTGAAGAAACGCCGCGAAGATATCGAGCTGAAACATCAGCGTATCCGTGAGTTTCTGGACGCCGGCGACCAAGACGGGGTGGTACTGGGGCGTGCCGACTCGGTGGCCTGGTTCACTTCCGGGGGCGACCTGGGTCAGGATCTGACCTCCGAATACAGCTCCGTGCTTCTGTTCATCAACCGCACCTCGCGGGCGGTCATCTCCGACAACGTCCAGAGCAGCCGGGTATTCGAGGAAGAGCTGGCCGGGCTGGGCTTTCAGCTCAAGGAGCGTCCCTGGTTCGACGAACCATTCCGGCCGGTCGCAGAACTCTGCCACAACAAGCGCATCGCGACTGACCTGGGATCGACCGGTTGCATGCTCTTCAGGCGTGAGGGTGATCCGCTGCGTGGCTTACGGCAGCGACTGACCAGCCTGGAAAGGCAACGGCTTCGCGAGCTTGGGCGAACGCTGACGCTGGCGGTCGAGGCGACCTGCCGCAACTTCGACCGCGGCGAGCGCGAGGCCGACGTCGCCGGACACCTTGCGCATCGCCTGCTGCGCGAGGGCGTTGTTCCCGTGGACCTGAGAGTCGCCAGCGACGACCGGCTGGCCCGCTTTCGGCAACCCACGTTCAAGGCGGCGCCGATTCTCAAGAGCGCCACGATCGCCATCACCGGCCGTCGGTTCGGCCTGTGCGCCTCGCTCACTCGGACCGTGTCGTTCGGTCCGGTTGATTCCGAATTTCAGTCGCACCACACCCTGGCGGCCATGGTGGACGCCACATGCATTTTCTTCTCGAGGCCCGGTGAGCCGATCGCCGAGGTCTTTCGCCGCGCCAAACGAATTTACGAGAAGTTCAACGCGCCTCACGAGTGGACGCTCGACTACCAAGGGTCGCTGATCGGCTATTCTTGGCGGGAAAGCCTGCTGACTCCCGACAGCAACCTGATCATCCAGCCCGGCATGGCCATCTGCTGGAGCCCCAGTGTGGGCTCCGCACGGTCGGAAGACACCGTCGTCATCGATTCGCGCGGTTACGAAGTCGTGACCGCCGCACAGGACTGGCCCACGCTCGACGTCCGCGTCAAGGGCTACACGATGACCAGGCCCGGCATTCTGGTACGGTGAGCACCCGTCTCAGACACCTGGAATCACGATGTAAGCCAAGGCGGACGCCGCAGTTCCGCAGAGCCCGAAGCGATCGAATCGGGCTGGTCGAACTTTCCAGTCCTCGCCGACGAAGTACAATAAGAACATCAGGACCACGGAACCCCGTCCTGACCCTGGAAAGGAAACAACTTTTCGATGCGCATGTCCTGGAAACTTGGCCGGGTCGCCGGAATTGACCTGTTCCTGCATCCGACCTTCTTGCTGATCTTGTTGCCCGGTTTGACCGGCGGCCTATCTCCTCTCTTCATCGTTGCCCTGTTTGGCTGCGTGGTGCTGCACGAGCTGGGACACGCCCTGATGGCTCGGCGGTTCGGGATCGAAACCCTGGATATCACGCTCT
>JBAUOX010000777.1:0-3967 GCA_049579985.1 Isosphaeraceae bacterium
GGCATCGAGAGATGCTCCCGCGACCGGTGCAGCAGCCAGAAAGGCTCAGTGGCGAGGCAGGGCCGCCGGAGCGACCTGGGCGGTATGCGCCGAGTCGCGATTGTACAGTTTTTCGTGGAAACTACTGATTATCACTGGACCAAGAAATGGGGAGCAGACCAGAAAACTTGGCCCGAGGGCCCAGTTCCACCATGTTTTGCCTTCTCGAAACCCGTCTCCGAGGGCTTGATTCGAGAACTCGCATTCAAGAACGGTTATCGAGAATCAAGAGCCCGCGAAATCACGCGGTCTCACCCGAAAGTCTTGGGGCTTCTCGATTACCATCGTTTGGGAGAACGGCCTGCCCGGGAAGATCGTTGTTTTTTTCTGCGTTGCTATCGGAACCCCATCTTCCACGTCCTGAAGGATGTGCACAAACTGGTGTTGGATGCGGTGCGGCGGCTGCGGCGGTCGTTGGCCCGGCGGGGCAATCGAGGCCGGAAGCGGAAGCGGGGACGGCCCCGTCGAAGCTGCGCCCGGCGCCGTGGCCTGACCTACAAAGAGAAGGGAGCCTTCATCTTCAAACACCGCTTTTTGATCGTCAAGCGTCACGATACGCTGAGCCGGCAGGAGCGGCTCGATCTGGAGACGATGTTCAACTATCTGCCCGAACTGCGGGTGTTGCGGGACTTCGTGGATCGCCTTGCCGGCTTGTTCGAGAAGCGGCAGAGTGAGACAACCGCGTGGCGTTGTCGCGCCCGCTTGGTGAGCGACCGGCGGTGTTGGCCGTCGCCGAATTGGCGACTGCGGTCGCGATGCTGGGGCCGGCGAAATTCGCCAAGATGATCGCCTTCCTCAAGAGCCCGGTTTACCACCGGGTGCGGACCAACAATCATGTGGAGCGGGTCAACCGCAAGCTACGCCATCAGGAGAAGCCGCGATACAAATGGCGGAAGCGGCGGACGCTGGTACGGTTTTTGGTCTTGCTGATGGACCGCTGCAGGAGAAGACCGTGCGCAACCGATGGCCGGAAGAAACCGAACCAGGCACTGAAGATCAAGCCGCCTTCAAGAAGGCTTCAAAACCTCAAGCAGCATGAGGAACCGAGGAAAAGCTGTCGGGTTCAGCGAGGAGTGTCGTCTATCTTGAGGAGTGCGTTTGAAGCATGAGACGCTTGCACGGCCTATGGTGCGGTCGGAATCTCCTCTAGGAGGCTGTCCAAGAATTCCCCCTCGAAATTCATAAGTCCTTGCCATCAAATGGCTTGCGAATTTCAAGCCTAATTAAAGTAGTTTCTTTGCTAGCAAGGACTTACGGCAAAAAAAGACGAATTCTTTGGACAGCCTCCTAGCGAGACCCTCGATGTCTTACGAGCAAGCATGGTCGGTCCACCTCGCCTGGTCGCGGCGAGGCCGCGATGACCTGAACGCTTGACTGCCCACCTCATGAAAATGCGTCGTCCCGAATCCTTTTTTGTCACGATTTCGGTTCTGCCTGCGTTTTCCTTATAGAATAGAGGGCGTGAGGAGAAAGGAATCGGACCCAGAACTTGTCGGGGAGGTCGGGGAAAACCTGCATTTCCCCCTTTTCCTCCTCCGAGCCATCGGCCTTCTTCCTGTCGGATCTCGGCGAAACCCGTATCGAGGGACAGCCATGGGCGCTCCCCCTACTCCTGGCAAGATGACGATCACGAAGACCCCGAATCAGATCGCCACCACTCTCACCCTGTCCAACTTCGACATCGACAAAACGACGTTGAAGGAGGAGCACAAGCAGTGGCTTGACGAGCACGTCGTGCCACTTTTGAAGGCCAACGCCAGCACGAGCGTGGTCCTGCAAGGCACCGCCAGCAAGAGCGGCGACCCGGCCCACAACCGCGACCCCCTTTCGAAGGGCCGGGCGGAAGCCGTGGCCAACTACCTGTTGTCACGGGGAGCCGACCAGAAGCAGATCACCATCAAGTGGGTTGGCGCGGACAGGACCACGTCCACACTGAAGGAGGACGAGCGGGATCGCGCGGTCCAGGTCGCCGTGTTCACTCCGCTCACCATCGAGAAGGTCTCGCTCTGGGCGGATCGCTGGACCAAGGAGCTGGAATGGGACGACATCATCGGCCTGGACACCGCCGCTGGCTGGCCGATCGACAACGTGAATATCCAGGTGGAGACTTCGGGAGCCCCGCGTTCCTTCATGCCCGATGCTCTCGATGTCTTCCTGGTCAGCAGGCAGTCCAATCGCATCACCTCGAATGCCAAGACGACGATTGCCAATACCTTGCCCTGGTCCGTCCCTCGCTCCGAGACGGCCCAGCCGGGCGACAGCTCGAGGACCTGGTACCGTCTCTCGAAGCCCATCGCCACTGCGGGTCGGTTCGACGCCGTGGACGGGGCGAAGGTGCTGGAGGTCGCGTATGTGGTCCGGAGCGGCGGCACCAGCGACGTCCGGTTCAGAGAGGCTGTCGGGGCCGCGTTTCGCGGCCGGGCCGTCCAGTCCGACACCGGCTCGGAATTCGATGAATCCCCCAACCCGCTCCGGCTGATGCAGGCCGCCGGCGTGGAGGTCCTGAGTGTCACGGTCCGGGCCCAGTACCTGTGGCAGATGAAACGTCCGAGCGTCGCCCGGCTCATTCGCAATCCGGCCGACATCTTCTATTACACGGGTCATGGGCTCCACAAGTACGGCTGCCTGGCGGAGTCGTGCGACTGCGGGGGTTCCGGCGACGACATCCGGTGCTGGGCGACGCCGAAGGATTTCCTGAATTACTGGAAGAACCCGCTCGACCTCGACGTGCTGATCATTGCCGGGTGCTCGGTGCTGGACATCCCTTATCTACCCGATCCCCGTGGTCCAAAGGGATGGGTGCCGGTGCCGGGTGGAGGACCCGGGCGGGAATGGAGCAAGCTGCTCGTCGGCAGGGGCGGTTCCCTGCGGGGCCTCCTGGGATACAAGGGGTCGGCTCCCCTCGATGACCCCGTAGGAAACACGATCGCGACAGAGATGGGCCAGAAGTTCGCATCAGGTTTGGGCCCGGATCAATATGTTCGATCCTGGCTCGATGTCAACGCGGCTCACCGTGCCTGGAACGCGATCGGCATGGATTACCGGGGCTACTGGTTCCTCTCCCCATCGCTCTTGGACCGCGTGCGGGGTAAGAGCTCGATCGATTATGATATCATCGGACCGCTTCCCATCCCTTGACGGTCGGGTGGCCGGGGTTCACTCTCGCGAAGCGGGCGCAGTCCTTTCTCTTGCGAGGGTGCGGGTGGTATAGGGGACAATGCGGAACGGCATTGACTTAAGGCACAAGCATTTACTAAACTGCACTTTCCCAGAAAACCCATAGGTGAACAGGTGCCCGCTGACGAAATCTCGCTACCTCACTTACGTGGCCGGGAATTACCTCAGCCCGGGTCTTTCCGGTAGGAGACGTGGAAATTACTCTTCCGAACTCTCAGGGCAATTAGAACTTCCGTTCGGTCGCAGGCAAACGGTTCAACGGGCGGGCGGTTTACCTCGGCGATCCTCGCCTGGCTCTGCTGGGCCGCTCACCTGTCGGCGCCGAAAAATCGGCGCTCACGACGCCTTGCCCAGTCGCCGCAGGTTCTATGTTTTCTGGGAAAGTGCAGACTAAATAAAGGCGTAGGGAAAGCAACCGCGACGCTAACTTCAGTGTTGCTCGAGTCTCGATATCTCTGAAGACCATTTTTTCTCGGTGGCACACATGGTTTATTATAACAATACATTATTAACGTTAAATTTGTTTTACGTCGTTTTTCGTCGCAACTTATTGCTAGTGTTCCTGCTCACAAAACTTGATCTAAATTCCCGGTGCGTGTTTTGCAAACCACTGCCGCATCTTGTAGTTCGTCCACGTCCACTCCACGGGGCAGGCATAACGATGATTATATTCTGGCCATGAAGCCATCACATGGGTTCTGAACTCCTCCTGGCTCTTCCACGAGGCCCGCTTCAGATAATAGTGCTTGAA
>JBAUOX010000778.1:0-4313 GCA_049579985.1 Isosphaeraceae bacterium
CCTCCGGTTCGAGCTCTCGATCGAGCTTCCGGATCCTCGCGCGTCACGTCTCGACAAGCCTCCAAGATCTCTCATCGCGAATTGAACACGACTCGGTGCTTTCGCTGCTGCCGAGACCACTTCGCACCTCCAGGTGCGTTCGAGAATCGGGCAGCCTTTGTCTCGAGAGACAACGATCTTTCCGCTCATGCCGTCCGAGAGTCGCCGGGCGGTTTCGAGCCGATGCGCCACGCGCCGATTGCCACGGATCCGAAAAGTCCAAGTGGTGGATGTGAGTCGTGGTCCTGGCAACGCGTAGGTGCACTGGGGCTCTCGTGTCCCGGCGATAAGAAGGTCCACATAACACGGAGATCATTTCATGCGTCGCGGATTTACACTCATTGAACTCCTGGTCGTGATCGCGATCATCGCGGTCTTGATTGCCCTGCTGTTGCCGGCGGTGCAGTCGGCACGAGAGGCCGCTCGCCGAACCCAGTGCATCAACAACCTCAAGCAGATTGGAATCGCCCTGCACAATTACCATGACATTGTCGGCTGCTTCCCGTTCGGCAAGGGCTCAGATTACAGCGTCACGGTGCCGGCGGCTCCTCCCTACGCGAGATGGTCGTCGCTCAGCCAGCTTCTTCCACAACTGGAACAAGGGACTCTGGCAGCAGCGATCGACTTCCGGTTTCCGCCCGAGACCCCCGATGTTGGAGGCTACGGCCTTGTCTTCCTTCCGGCCTATCAAGATCCTGGCCGTCAGAACTCCACAGCCAGCAGCGTCCAGGTGGCGACGTTCCTCTGTCCCTCCGACGCCGCGAGCCTGGGCAATTGGCCGGGGCGGAATAACTATGCTGCCAACGAAGGGACCTGGCTGTGCGACCTGAGCGACGCAGCGCCCGACATGATGTTTCCGACGGAACGCCCCATGGGTGTTTTCTATAACTAGAGCCGCGTCCGGATCTCCAGCATCTGCGACGGCACGAGCCAGACGGCCTTCTTCAGCGAGAAGCTCCGCGGTCAGGGCACTCCGGATCCGCGCACCGATATGTTCATGATGATGCCGATGACCACTTCCGTGGATCAGACCTACCAGACCTGCCGCGCCCTGAACAACAGCTCCGCCTGGCTGAGCCAGCAGGGAGCGGCCTGGGCCATGGGGGAAATTGTCAGCACGACTTACAACCACGTTTCCGGCCCGAACTCGCGAACCTGCACCGGCATGGACACGATGAGCATGAGCATGTCCGGCTGGGCTGAGGACATACCGGCCTCGAGCAACCATCCCGGCGGTGCCAATGTTTTGATGGGGGATGGGGCCGTGCACTTCATCAAGGACAGCATCGACCTCCGCGTCTGGCGAGCGCTGGCCACGCGCAACGGCGGTGAGGTGATTTCCGGCGACTCCCTCTGACGAGCATCCTGGATGGTTTTCCGAGGAACTTCCATGCGAATTATCGACCGGTTCCCCCTTGCGCTGCTCCTGGCCTGCTGCCTGGGGGGTTGCGAGGGGGAGACATCCACGAACAAAGCGCCCCCAGCCTCGACGTTGACTCCCAAGATCCGAGCCGCGATGGATCTCAACATGGCTCGGAAGATGGAGAAGTTGAAGCAGAGGAAGGCCGCTCTCGACGCGTACCGACGGATCAGTCAGGAGTTTTCGGAGAGCCCCGAGGCCAAGGTGGCGTCCGAGCGAATCCGCGTTCTGGAGGGGAAATGAGACCCGGACAGTTCGTGGGCCCACAACGCTTGGGCGCTCCCAGATCCGACTGGTTTCTGCTAGACCGTCGATTACAATGACCTGTTGCAATCTTTCGAAGACGCGATCCTGGCTCTCGGCGACACGCGGCATCGCATGAGCTTTTCACTCCATCATCCTGGGCGACAGGAACGCTGGCTCCTGCTGGCGCTCGCGCTCGTTTTTCAGGGTAATGTGGTGTCCGCCGACTCGGTATCGTCGCCTGCCTTCGATGCCGAGGCCCATGCCCAGATCTGCAAGTGCGGACCACGGTGCCGACACGCTTCCTGCTGTTGTGGCCGGCCCTCGGTTGATCGGCGCGAAGATCGGGTGGCGCCAGCGATTTCGACGCCACGCGCCGACTCCGCAAGCTCTGCTCCGTGCCTCGAAGGGGCTCCATGCGGCGACTCGGGGCTCCCTCCCACGGCCGGCCCTCGCTTGCAAGAAAAGGCCGCCACGCTGGCCGAGTGCGTTTCGCGCAGCACGCTGATGATGAGTGATTTCCTGCCTGTGCACACGTCTTGCGGTCGCCCTCAATGGCGGCCGTCGCGAATTCAGAGACCTCCCCGACGGGGCCTGCCCGCCTGATCGCCTTCACTCTCTGGAGTGCTCGATCCAGCACCGCTGGCCCTGCCAGCGCGGGCTGAGGCAGCGTCCGTTCCAGGTCATCAATTCTTTGCAAGCGCAGCGGCTGCTCAGGCCGCGGCGGCGGCTATCGTCTGCGCACAACGTCAGCACAACTGGAGCATATCCTCATGCATCGATATCGCGCCTTCACACTGATCGAACTACTGGTGGTCATTGCGATCATCGCCGTGTTGATCGCGCTCTTGCTGCCGGCCGTCCAGTCCGCCCGGGAGGCGGCCCGGCGAATTCAGTGCTGCAATAATCTGAAGCAGATCGGCATCGCCCTGCACAACTACCACGACGCCATCGGCGCCTTTCCCCCGGGCTACCTGTCGCTGATGGATCCCGTGACGTTCGATAACGACGGCCCCGGCTGGGGCTGGGCTTCCTTCTCGCTGAATCAGATGGAGCAGCTCCCCGTCTATAACAGCATCAATTTCGTGCTGAGGATCGAGTTCCCGGCCAACCAGACCGCCCGGTTGACCGTGCTCGGCAGCTTCCTCTGCCCGTCCGACGCCTGGCGGCAGGATACGTTCACCGTCGTCGATGCGACAACGACCGGTACAACGACCGGCACCCCGATTTGTAACGTTGCCTCATCGAACTATGTCGGCTCGGTCGGGAGCGGGGACCCCTCCAGCCTCTATCCTTACATCATCGACTCCGATGACGGCCCCCCTGGCCGCGACAACGGCAACGGACTCTTCTTCCGCAATCACTCGGTCAAGATCGCCCAGATCACGGACGGCACAAGCCAGACCTTTGCCGCGGGTGAGCGGAGCCAGAACCTGTCGCGCGCGAGCTGGACGGGCGCCGTCACCAACGCGGCCGTTCCCCTGGTGGCGCTCCAGGCCGAAGCGGGCCTCGACCCCGAAGGAGGCGGGGCGCTCGTCCTCTCGCACACCGGCGAAGGACACGGGCCTAACTCCCCCTCGGGCCTCGCTCATGGCGACCAGTACTGGTCGCTTCATCCCGGTGGCGCCAACTTCCTGTTCGCCGACGGCAGTGTTCGATTCATCAAGGAGTTGATCAACTTCAGCATCTTCCAGGCCATCGCGACCCGGGCCGGTGGCGAGGTTCTTTCCGCCGACCAGTTTTGAGGAGGAAGTAATGAGACGGTCTGCCATCATTCTCATAGCCTTCCCGATCTTGGGCTGATGTCGGGACTGCAGAAACAAAGCCCGGATCGAGGCTCATCCGTTTCTTTCGTCGAGAAGACCCGCCCCAGCGAGCTTGACTCACTCTGTAACCACGTCGGGATGGTGGTGATTCTGATGATCATCCGGCGTTCTCACTCCCGGCGGATAATCGCGATAGGTCTCTGTCCAGGTGCAGCCGGAAACGCCAATCAAGAGGGCCAGGGAGAGTAGCCCAAGAGCGATCCTCGCCATGATCGAAGTCCCTTTCGTGAGTGATCGATCCGGCCGGGGTTCGCGAACCGGCCGGGGTGGGAACAGACCAGAACCCGCAGTGTCTGCGGCCTCAGGCCGCTCGCCTCAGGCCGCTCGCCTCAGGCCGCCCGCTGGCGTGTCTTGCCCGGGCGGGGAACGCGGGTTCGAGTCAGGGAAGCGAAGGCAAGCTGGCCGCTGGAACTCGAAGCCCGCCGTCGGGGAAGACTGACGGTAGGACCGGAGCGGAGTCGGAGGTTGTCACCGTGGTCGTGGGAACCGGTGTGGCACTGGCGGCGCCGTTCGCTCCCGCACCGTTTGCCCCTGTGTCTCGGCCAGGGCTGGCGGGTGGTGGGGCCGGTGGTGTCGGAGCAGCCTCGCCAGCCGGAGCGCCGGCGGCTGGACGGGACGGCGAGGCCGGTGAGGGTGATCCCGCTGGTCCCGTATCGGGCGCCGCGCTCAGCGGCCCACCAGCATAAGAGCCCGGCATCAGCGCGTAGCCGCCAGGACCACCCGGCACGGGAAAGTCGTCGCATTCGTCGCAGAACGTGGCACAGCCCACACCACCTGTGGCCAGC
>JBAUOX010000779.1:0-2763 GCA_049579985.1 Isosphaeraceae bacterium
TGGCGTTTTCGAAGCCCGACCCACCGGTACTTGGTCCACCGGCCTCAAGGGCTGCGGGATCGTCGCACCGATCTCGCTCGCGCGGTGGGCGAACGCCGCCCACCAGCCATCAGGGGTCTTGCCTTCCGCGTTCAGCCGGGCGCACACCGCCAGGGGATTCAGGAGTAGGATATGTCCAATCTCTCGATTTCCCTCTCGTTTGATGAGCAGGAACCCCAAATCGCGCAATAGGAACACATGCTCACGCCACGTTCGCAGTGCTCTCGTTCCAGTATATCCGGCGGCGTAAGCGCATTTCTCCTCGTCAGCAACCGTGATAATCCCCTCGTCGTAGACCCTTGACCAGAGCTCCAGGTATACCAAGGTCGGGTCTCCTTTGTCGGCCAATCGCTTAATTAAATGCAGGATGAGCGGCAACAGCCGGGGAATCGTCACAAAGCCTTGATTCTCATTCCTGCTCCAAACCCAATCTCTCGAACCGGGCCACAGCATCTCCCGAAGCGACTCGCGTCGTCGAGCAGGTGCAGATTTGTCTGGAGGCATCTTCACGGTCCTGTAATAAACCTGCTCGGGCTCGGTCGCCAGGGCGTTGGCGACGATCCTCTACCATGTTACTATAACGCAGGCAATAGGCTCTAGATTTCTCATTTATGATAAAACGTAAGGCAATTAGAGTCAACGTATTAGAGCCAGTAAATCTCGGCGGCGCCTCTTGACGTAAGATCGCGTGATTAGGTAGGTTACCCGCGTAATTCGGCATGTTCGTATTTCAGTTCCGCGATTATTCGCACAGCCAAGTGTTGCAGAATCACCACTTACGTCGAGGGACGTGCTCCTTGTACTCCTAGTGCTCGCGTGACCCTAGTGATCTTGTGATCGAGTACTGGGCTTTTGGGATCGAACTGAGTAGTCGCTGTCTTTTGTCCTCAACATTTGCTGCTGGCACGCCGATCAGGACGAGTACTGGGCTTCACTTCGAAACAGTACTTGACGGCTCGCCTGGCGTACGGGGCGGCCTTGACAGGCTTGGCGGTTCGGGTAGAGTCGCCGTTGTTCCCGTCTGGCGTGGTGCCTGGCAACCACGCGTTCTCTCGGCGTTGATCGTCGGAAGCGGATTGAAACGGAAGCGGGTTGAAACGTGCATCGCCCCGTCCTGCTCGACGAGGTGATTGGCTGGCTGAAGCCCCAAGACGGGGCGGTCCTGGTGGACGGGACCGTGGGTGCCGGGGGCCATACCGCGGCCTTGGCACGGCAAGTCGGGCCGACCGGTCGGATCATCGGACTGGACCGCGACCCGGCCATGCTGGCCCTGGCCAAGGAAGCCACCGCCGGCTTGCCCGTGGCGCTGGTTCACGCGCCCTACAGTGCGATGCGCGAGGTGCTGGAAGAGCTGGGCGTCTCGTCGGTCCAGGGCGTGCTTCTGGACCTGGGGCTTTCTTCCGACCAGCTTGCCTGGGCGCACCGCGGGTTCAGCTTCGCCACCGAGGGACCGCTCGACATGCGGTTTGACCCGGACGTGGACCCGGAATCGGGCTCGACCTCGACCGGACCAACAGCCGCCGAACTGCTGAGCAGCCTCTCGGCCGATGAGCTGGCCCAGGTGTTCTTTGACTACGGGGAAGAGCGGTTCAGCCGCCGGATCGCCCGCCGAATCGTCGAGACCCGACGGCAGACCCCCATCGAGACCACCCGGCAGCTTGCCGAGCTGGTCCGCCAGAGCGTCCCCGGACGCTTCCGGCACGGGCCGATCGACCCGGCGACCCGCGTCTTCCAGGCTTTGCGGATCTTGGTCAACGACGAGCTCGACCACCTCGACGCGACGCTGAAGGAACTGCCCGAGATCCTCGCACCTGGAGGCCGGGCCGCTATCATCAGCTTCCACTCGCTGGAAGACCGTCGCGCCAAGTGGGCTTTTCGTAACGACCCCGGGTTGACCGTCCTGACCAAGAAACCCGTGACTGCGACTGCCCAGGAAGTGGCCGTCAATCCCCGAGCGCGAAGCGCCAAATTAAGGGTGGCCGAGCGATGTCCGAACCAGGCTGGAACCCCACGTCCGCTTCCGCTTCCGATTCCGAATCCCTACCCCGAACCGGGTCCGAGGCCGCGCAGGATCTGACCCGGGGCCAGAGCCCAGCAGCCCAGGCCTCCGGGGGATCGTCTTTCCCCCCTGTCAATTATGGTGGTTGGGGCCAGAGCCAGGCTGCGGGCCGGAAACAGGTCGAGGATGACCACAGCCTCGACCAGACCGAAGACGACGACGATGAAGGACCTGAGCACGACGAGACAGGCGGCGAAGGTCCGGATCATCACGATGACCATGACGACAAACCCGCCGCGTCGGACGGCTCCACGGCCAGCCGGCTGCTGGCCAAGCTTGGCCCGGTCGTCCAGGGCGCGGGGTCCGCGGCCCGGCAGGGAGTCGCCATGGCCCGCCGCTATCCGCGTGCCAGCATGGCCTCAGGGCTCTCGGCGGCGATCCTGGTCGCGGTGATGATTCTCCAGCCGGAGAAGGGGAAAGACGATACGACGGCCCAGATTCCCGCCGCCCAGGCCCAGACATCCACGCCGTCGCAGACGCAAATTGCCAAGACCGATCCTCGCGCTCCTTCTGCCTCTTCTTCGTCCACACCGAAAGCCGACGATCCCGCGCTGGGATCGGACGCGAAGACCGGCGCCCACGCCGGCACCGAGTTGCCGGTTCTGCCTGGTGGCCCGGACACCGCTGGCAAGAGCCAGGCCAATTCGCCAGGGAACGATCAGGGG
>JBAUOX010000780.1:0-2743 GCA_049579985.1 Isosphaeraceae bacterium
GCCACCGCCGCCTGGGACGCCTCCTCCGTGCGGCCGGTCTTGATGACGATGATGGGCTTGGTCAACGCCACCTCGCGCGCCGCCGAGAGGAATAACCGCGCGTCGCCGATCGACTCCATGTAGATGAGGATGCTCTGGGTATGCTGGTCGTTGCCGAGGTAGTCGATCAAGTCGCCCCAGCCGACATCGAGCATCTCTCCGACCGAGACAACGGCGCTGAAGCCGA
Source organism: Isosphaeraceae bacterium (assembly GCA_049579985.1). Taxonomy (GTDB): domain Bacteria; phylum Planctomycetota; class Planctomycetia; order Isosphaerales; family Isosphaeraceae; genus Aquisphaera. Next base: position 227 of record JBAUOX010000780.1, read on the forward strand.
CGTTGGCCCGCACGCTCCAGCCGAGGACCGCGGTGCCGAGGGCCCCGCTCTGACTGAGGAAGGCGATTTTGCCCGGCCTGGCCATGGCGCTGGCGACCGTGGCGTTCAGGCCGGTCATCGGGCTCATCACCCCCAGGCTGTCCGCGCCGATGACTCGCATCCGGCCGCGCCGCGCTTGTTCCGCGATCCGCCGCTCGAGCGCCGCGCCTTCGGCCCCAAGTTCCTTAAATCCTGCCGAGATGACGATGGCCGCCCGGACCCCGGCCTCGACGCACTCGCCGATCAGGTCCGGCACCGTCGGCGCGGGCGTGACCACGATGGCCAGGTCGATCGGGTCGGGCACGTCCCCGAGGCGCGGGTGGGTCTTGATCCCCAGCACGCTCCGCCGCTTCGGGTTGATTGGGAAGACGGTCCCGCCGAACGGGCTGCTGATTAGGTTCCGCACGAGGGTCCGGCCGATGCTGTCGGCCTTCTCGGTCGCCCCGATGACGGCGATGTTCTGAGGCGTGAAGAACGCCTGCAGGCCGCCTCCTGCCTTGGTACCGAACACGTTGGAGGCGAGCTCCTCTGTGGACAAGCCGCTCGCAGTGCTCATGGGTCCATCTCCTCACTGAAGTTTTGCAAATATGATGAAATCACTGCGAACAAAACCCCAGATCGCTCATTTTGGCGACCCAAATGCCCGGTGCAACCTGTGGGCATCCAGGGCTAGTGGATCATGTCATGATGTAGCTGTAACTACGACTGAGTGCCGGTCCCTCGGGAAATGCCGCCAAACAAGGGGTTCGGCCTAATATCAAAGTTTCGGATGGTCGTCCTATGTCGATTGGTTGTCCGAGTCCTTGCCCGGCATTGACCGGAGTGGTCCCCTTCCGATGCTCCACCGCATCCTAATATTTTACGCAAGTTGAGCCAGCTTTGCAAAAGACCACTCCTCAGCAAGAACAGGGGTTCTTCGATCTCATCAGCGCCCCCATCCGGATCGGAACTGGAGGTCGCGTCCGCCGGGGGCGGCTGGCCCATCGGGTTGGTGGCACAGCCGCCCCCGACTGTGCGCAACTCATTTTTTTTCCGATCGGCCCGGAACCCGTCCGTCTACTTCCCCGAGTGGGCGAGTGCCAGCTCGGCGTGCATCACACGATCGGCCTCTGCGTAATAGGTGTGGAAGCCGAGCTTCTCGCAGATGCGCAGCATGGCGTGGTTTTGCGGCAAGATCACGGCGCTGATGCAGCGCATCTGCTCAACGCGGCCGATGGCGACGAGCTGACGGAGGATCTCGGTACCCAGTCCACGCCGCTGGAACTCATCGCGGACCAAGAGGGAGAACTCGACCTCGTCTCCGCCATAGAGCCGGTTCAACAACCCCGCGGCGATGATCTCGTCTTCCCCGGTCTCGGGGTCCTTGTAATCGGCCACCAGCGCCATCTCGCGGTTGTAATCGATGAAGCAGATCCGGGTCAGCCGCTCGTGGGCGATGCGCTGGCTCAGCTTCAAGGACTGGAAGTAGCGCATGTAGACGGTGTTCTCGGACAGCTTCTCGTGGAATCGCACGATCAGCGGCTCGTCCTCGGGCCGGATCGGGCGGATCGTGACCGCCAGACCGTTCGGGGCCGTCCACGAGGCGACGTACTGGGTGGGATAGGGGCGGATGGCGAGGCGGGGCAGCCGGTCCGCATCGACCTCCGCCCCGTGCAGGACCACCCGGGCGTCCAGCGCGATCAGCCGCTCGGGCGAGGCGAGCAGCGGGTTGATGTCGATCTCCTTGATCCGCGGCTGTTCGACCACCAGCCCACTGAACCGGACCAGCAGCCGCTCCAACGCGCCCAGATCGACGGGACGGCGACCCCGGCTCCCCTGCAAGAAATGGAAGATCCAGGTGCGCTCCATCATCCGCCGCGCCAGCGTCGTGTTCAGCGGCGGCAGGGCCAGCGTATGGTCCCTGAGCAGTTCGACCAGTGGCCCGCCCGCGCCGAACAGGAGCACCGGGCCGAACTGCGGATCGGGGCTGCAACCGAGGACGAGCTCGTAGCCGTCGAGCTCGATCATCGGCTGGACGGTCACGCCCAGGAAGTGTTCGGCGCCGACGCGCCGGCGTACGGACTGCTCGATTGCGCAATAGGCGTGGCGCACCGCCTCGCCATTGGACAGGTTGAGCCGCACCCCGCCGACGTCGGTCTTGTGCGTGATCGTCTGGGAATAGAGCTTCAGGACCGCGGGGTAGCCGAGCTCCGCCGCGAGGGCGACGGCCTGCTCCTCCGTGTCGGCGACCCGGGTCGGCACGACGGGGATGCGGTACAACTCGAGCAGCCGCTTCGATTCGGCCTCGGTCAAGACGGTCCGCCCCGAGGCCAGGACGGAGGCGATCAGGTCCTCGGCCCCGGCGCGATCGGCGCCGCCGTCCTCGCCGCCGGCCAGCGCCGGCGTCTCGTACAGGCTGCGGATGTTCTGACTATAGCGCCACATGTGGTTGAAGGCGCGGGCGGCGGTGTCGGGGTAGGGGAACGCCGGGATGCCGGC
>JBAUOX010000781.1:0-2305 GCA_049579985.1 Isosphaeraceae bacterium
CATTCGAGCTTGCGCCGACGAGGTCGCCCTCAATCAGCGTCGAATATGACTACGTGGATAAACAGTCAATTCCCACGGCCGGACTTTCACCGGCAAGTCCAACGGCATTATGGGCTGCAGGACACCGATTATCTCCTGTATGTGTCGGCCAGCCCGAGGAAGTCCAGGAAATACGGGTCGCGAAAGAACAGATCCGGCGAGAGCTGATCCGCCTCGCGGAGCTTGGCCAGCTCCTGCTTCGCCAGCTCCTCGGGCTTGCGTGACAGGGCCGTCCGCTCGAAGAGCATGCCGCCGATCTTGTCCCGGAGCGTGCGGACGCTCCACCGTTCGATCCGGCACATCTCCGCGTAGAAATCGCGGTGGAGGTCAGTTTTCAAAGGGATGATCCCGACGAAATGGCTCCAGCCGAGTTGCCGCGACAGCTCGAGGACGATCTCCCGATCCGGAAAGACTTCCGCGAACCGGATCATCCGGGCCAGGTTTCGCTCACTGAAGCCTTGGCCGTATTCGGGGGCCAATGTTGCCGACAGCGTCGGCAGAATCTGCTCGCCATAGGCGGCCCGCTTGTCCCGGAGCACGTCGGCCCGAATCCGGCTTCCGACCTGCCAATAAAGAAGCACCAGGGCGGAATTGACGGCCTCGGCGACGGCGGACCGCGACGCCTCGATCAACTCGCGGAGGTCCGCCAGGAGCGTCGTCGAGCCCGGTAGCAGCTCCGTCGCCTTGTCGGGGGCCCGGCGTGTCGGCTTGGGTTTCTTGGCCATGCGGATGGCATAACATGGACGCGACAGGCAAGCGAAATGATTCGCAATAACTGATGATTTCAGAGTGAGTTATGGTCTGCGGGAGTAACTTCTCAAAAACACCAGGCATGGGATCCTCCGAGTCGTTCCGCGCGCAACCGTAGCGCGGAGACCAAACACCGTGGAGGCTTTGGTGTCAGTTCTGATTTCAACGAAAACAGAACTGACACAGATAAACATTCGGCGGCGCACTGGCCTACTATATGCCCGACAGCGACGTGGTGCAGATGCCGGCCTTCGCGAGCTTCCATACCGCCGAAGGTTCTACGCCACTCTCGCCCACGGGCGTAATCCGGTGTCGGTTCATCTTTTCGGGCAAGAATGATGAACTGACACCGGATTTCCGACCCCGGATTTCCGACCCCGGCAAGATTATCAACGATCCGGAAGACGGCTAGAATGTCGAGGGTTTTCGAAGAGGCTGCAAGTGGTTGACCGGAAATCGTTTATGCCACCGAGTTCCACGCAAAGCCTGGTCTGTCAACCACTTATGGCAAGTCGCTTTTCGGCTGGATTTTAGCCGTTTGTCGGATCGTTGAAGATTATGCCGCTTGCTTTGGGCGTCGCCAGCCGCATCCGACCAGGCCGAGGCCGCCGATGGTCATCAGGACCAAAGAGCAGGGTTCGGGGACAGACGTAATACTAATCTGGCCGGCGCTGACGAGCGATCCCGAGAAGAGCATGCCTGTGTCCACGTTTTGGAATAGGACATCAGACGGAAAGTACCCGGTGACATCACGTCCGTTAGAAATAGTGATGAACGTGCCTTCAGGAACTGGCTTGAGCAGGTCGAGGTCGCTCGCGGAGAGGTTGTAGGAAATATCATTCGAACTGGAAAACATCAACGAGTAATTCCAATTCGTGGAAACACCGCCGCCCGAAAAGTCTTGCTCGCTATCTTTTCCAGGTTGTTCACCCTGCTTCGGGCAACTAGGGTCCCAAGTGGACGATTTAAGTCCGACTTTATTAAGGGTTGCGAACTCAATATCTGCCGACTTCTTCGACTGGATGCAGAGCATGGCATTTACCGTCTCTTCCGCGGTGCTATCTGGATCTACCCCCGTGACGCTCTTGAGGAAACGATCCATAGTCGTCATGTTCTTCACCGTTAGCGTGCCTGCGGATGCGCGACTCGGCAACGCTAAGACCACAATTGCTGTGACAACAAGGGGAGGAACAGTTGAACCCCAAAACGCTTTCTTGCACTCAAACATGACCGTCTCCGCCGTTGGCGGTTGAGCTTGGTGAGATAGGGGACTCTATTGATTAGAACGAGTAGTTAGCTGACTTTCAAGAAAAAACCCTAGCGCTCGAGAGTTGGTGCGCGAAATAGGAGGAATTCACAGGATAGGGTAGATGCTTTTCCGGTCGACGGCGCTTTGGGGTGGCGGCTTCGCCTGCCTGATTGATAAAAGGCGTAATCCGGTGTCAGTCGTTTATGCCGCCTTGCGGCACCCGGAATGATGAAAATGGAGTTGGGCTTTGGTAGCCAGCCCTTTGAA